>JASIEW010000145.1 GCA_030045755.1 Nitrososphaerales archaeon | reverse complement strand
CTATCTTCCAGAGCCTGCAGGATCAGGATTCTAGTATGATGACCAAGGGCCTCGAAAAGCTCAGCCCTTGAAACATCGAAACCACCCTCAGTCGGGTTCGTGATTCTCTTCCCGCTTTACGTATACTTGGGGTGGAGTAATATTTCCTCTTTCGTTGACTTCTTGAAGTTATGAAATTCTTACAAGGTCATGAGTTCATGACCAACTTGCTGACCGTAGGCCCGTCTATTGCACGTACCTGGGGAACCCGAGCAGTTCGAATTATGGCCTAATGTGCGGGGGGTGGGATTCGAACCCACGAACCCCTAAGGGACGAGGTCCTAAGCCTCGCGCCGTTGACCAGGCTGGGCGACCCCCGCGACGAATATCGCCCGCCCTCGAATTGCTATAACGATTTGTAGGCGCAGCTCTCAGTGTTTCGCAGGGCTCTTCCGGTGCGCCTCTTCCTTTCTCAGCTTCTTCTCCCGTTCTTCCTTTCTCTGCCTGTCGTACTCGCCAAGCTGTCCCTCGTGCTCGGCGTAGCCGTGATGAATCTCGAACGCCCTCTTGACGACCTCCTCTTTTGTGTCATCTCTCTTGGCGAGTCTCACGGAAAGGTTCCTCCTGTCCAGGACGACCAGGTCGAGGCCCTCGAGCTTCTTGAGCTCGTCAATCGCCGCTTCCATTCCGAACTCGTTTCCGAAGAGGCCCCTTATCTCCCAAACCTTGCCCATTCCGCAGTCTCCGAGGAGCCGGGTTGGCGCGCTAATTCTGCCTTTCTGTCAGCTGCTTCAGCAGAGCTTCCGGGGAGCCCGAAGGCAGTTTGCACGTGAAATTATGACAGACGTAGGCCCTGGCATCCGCTTGGGGCTTCCGACCCTGAAGGAGGCTGCTCATCTCCATAAGCTCGCCATATGTCTTGTCGGTCGTGACCAGCACCACCGCATCCGGGTGGAAGACCCTTGAGACCGCTCCCTTCATCGCGTCTGTGACCGACTCTGTCCTCCCGGTTATCACGACCTCCCTCAACCCGCTTGTGAGCAAGTCTAGTCCCGCCAGCATGTTGGCGTGGCCCGTGGGCTGGCGCTCAATCGCGGCCCCGAACCGGGTCAGCGCCTTCTCGGCGACATCAGCCCTGCTCCCTCCTCCGACCAGGGCGTCTATCCTCAATAGGTCGAGGATAGCAACCGAGTTCCCTGAAGGAGTCGGACCGTCGTATCCTTCCATCAGCCTCGCGGGCTCGGCATCCACAGTAAGGAACAGCCCTCCCGCGCTCTTGTCTTCGAACGACGCGACCATGACGTCAGCGAGCCTGACCGCTTCCCTGAGCCACTTGGGCTCGGATGAGGCTTCGAAGAGGTCAAGCAACCCTTGTATGAAGAAGGCGTAGTCCTCTAGCGTACCGTCGAGCTTCGCCTCCCCTCCCGCGAACCTCCGCAGCAGTCTCCCGTCCGCCGAGCAGGTTCCGAGTATGAACTCTGCAGCCCTGCGCGCAGGTCGGAGATATTCCGGCCTGTCCGATGCGGCGGCCGCCACGGAAAGCGCGGAGATGCAGAGCCCGTTCCAGGACGTCAACTCTTTCTTGTCTGTGGCCGGGGCGGATCTCGTCCTCCTGACGTCATACAGCTTCTTCCTCCATCGCTGACTCATCACCGGGGTTCTCTGGCCGTCGGGAGTCTGTTTGACGTGCAGGATGCTCCTCCCATCGAAGTTCCCGTTCTGGGTCACCCCGTATTGCGCGCAGAACCTGCCCGCCTCTTCCTCGCCAAGAGCCTCCTCCGCCTCCTTAGGAGTCCACGTGTAGTAGTTCCCTTCCCCTTCGACCGTGTCCGCGTCCTGGGCAGAGTAGAAGCCCCCGTTTCCGTCCGTCATCTCTTTGAGGATCCATCCGAGAGTCTCGTCCGCCACCCCGATATACTCTTGTCTCCCAGTGACCTGAAAGGCCTCGACGTAGAGCCTGGCAAGTAGCGCGTTGTCGTAGAGCATCTTCTCGAAGTGCGGGACCAGCCATACGCTGTCCGTCGAGTACCGGTGAAACCCGCCGCCCACATGGTCGCGAATCCCGCCTGCCATCATCTCGTCGAGCGTCTTCGTGACGCACCGGAGGGCGAGCTCGTTCCCTGTCCTATGGTGGTACCTCAGAAGGAACATCGATGTCAGAGGAACCGGAAACTTCGGCGCACCCCCGAACCCTCCGTGCACAGAGTCGAACATGGAGGCTATCTCGGCGAACCCGTCGTCGACCGCGGACGCGCCAGGCTTGCTGCCGTGTGACTCCCCTTCAGCGGCTATCGCTTTCGCGACCTCCTCCGTAGTCTGCGCGACCTCTCCCTTCTTCTCCTTCCAGATGCGGGCTGCGAACTCGAGGACCTGCCTGAAGCTCGGCATTCCCTGCCTGGGCTCGGGCGGGAAGTACGTCCCTCCGTAGTAGGGCTTCAAGTCGGGGGTCAGGAAGACGCTGAGGGGCCACCCGGCGCTCCCGGTCATGGCCTGGACCGCCCTGATGTAATAGGCGTCGAGTTCGGGCCGCTCTTCCCGGTCGACCTTGATGGGTATGAAGCTCTTGTTCAGCAGCGCTGCCGTCTCCTCGTTCTCGAACGACTCCCTCTCCATCACGTGGCACCAGTGGCAGCTCGAGTAACCAATGCTGAGGAAGATCGGCTTCCCGTCGTTTTTGCTCTTCTTCAGAGCCTCGTCGCCCCAGGGATACCAGTCCACGGGGTTCAGAGCGTGTTGCTGCAGGTACGGGCTCTTCTCGTTGACCAGATGGTTGGGCTTCTCCATCTGAAAGGGCGGCACTCCAAGCATCTATTTGGCTCTGACCTTCTTCTACCCCGCAGGGACGGCCTTGACGGGGAAATCACTAAACATGTTAAAGATTAATACATTGAGCTAATCAGCCCGAGGAGTTTGCCGGTCGACGACCCAACGGGGCGAGTCTGGCCCCTGATCAGGACGATATACAGGACCGCGCTGAAGAGGCTCAACGCCAGGCTCGCCAAGGAGGGGATAACCTTCTCGCAGTACAGCGTACTGATCGCGCTCTCCCGCAACGGCCCCATGCAGATGAACAGGCTCAGCGAGCACATGCTGGTCGCGCCGGCGAACGTGACCGGCCTTGTCGACAGGATGGAGAAGAAGGGATACGTCAGACGCAGACGGATGAGCGCCGACCGCAGGCTCTACGTCATCGAGCCGACCGAGGCGGGGGCCGAGATGTTCAAGCGCATCTCGGGACGATTCGGAGCATACGTTAGGTCGATCGAGGACGTCATGACGGAGAGGAGGGTCGCGGAAATGATCAAGGACCTGAAGGCGATACTCGCCACGGTCGAAGAGACCAGGGAGATCTGACTTGCAGTACAAGTGGACCGTGCTGACCGTCACCACGGTCGGGGTTCTGATGAGCGGAATCGACGGCCGTATAGTCGTCATCGGCCTCCCGGTTGTCGCCGCGGCCCTGCATGCGGGTGCAGAGCAGGCGATCTGGTTCACGCAGGCCTACATCATAGGCAGCACCATCGCTCTGCTCTTCCTCGGGCGGGTGAGCGACATGGCGGGACGCGTAAAGATCTACAACCTCGGCTTCGCCATCTTCACGGTAGGCTCGTTCCTGACCTCAGTCTCTCCGTCCCCTGACTTCTTCATAGCTTCGCGGATATTCCAAGGCTTCGGCTCTGCCGCCTTGTTTGCAAACAGCGCGGCGCTGATCACGGACGCGTTCCCTCCCGGAGAGCTCGGCAAGGCTCTGGGGATCAACCAGGTCGCCTTCAGGGCAGGGTCGATGTTCGGGCTAACGATCAGCGGCCTCATCCTGGCATTCCTCAACTGGAGGTTCCTGTTCTACATCAACATACCAGTGGGCATATTCGGTACCGTGTGGGCGCACAAACGGCTTCACGAGCAAAGGGAACCTGAGACCAAGACGTCGATGGACTGGCTCGGGTTCGGGACCTTCACCGTCTTCATAGTCTCGCTCCTGCTCGCGCTTACGTATGCGGCGTACGGCTCGGACGTGTACTCGACCGTCGCCGCCCTCGGAGCCGTCTCGGCGGCGTTTCTGGTGATATTCGTGATGGTCGAACGCAGGCACCCCCATCCCCTGCTCGACCTCGGTCTGCTGAAAATCCGAGAATTCACGGGGGGAGTGCTCACTCAACTGGTGAACGCAGTCGCCTGGGGCGCCTTCATCCTGATAGTCAGCCTCTATCTTCAATTGGTGGTGGGAGTCTCTCCTCTTCAGGCAGGGATCGAGATAATCCCGTTCGACTTGGGGCTCCTGGTCCTCGGACCGATCAGCGGGCGCCTTTCAGACCAGTTCGGGACGCTGCCGTTCACGACTGCAGGTCTGGGTGTGGTGAGCCTCTCGCTCTTCGCGATGTCCACGATCACTCCGACGACTCCGTACATCCTGCTCCTGGGGTATCTTGTTCTCGGCGGCGCGGGGATGGGGCTGTTCCTCTCTCCGAACATGAGCTCCATAATGGGCTCCGTTCCTGCATCTCGCAGAGGCGTAGCTTCGGGCCTCAGGGGGACGTTCTTCAACATCGGTTTCCTCTTGAGCTTCAACCTCGTGATAATCGTCCTCACCCTGTATCTGCCGTACAGCCAGATCTCCGCGATCATAGCGTCCGCAGCGGGGACGGCGGTGAGCATCGGAGACAAGGCGAAATTCTCCAGCGCACTCGACAAAGTCTTCCTGGTGATGACAGTAATCAACACCATGGCCATCATACCTTCGCTGCTCAGAGGCAAGCGCGCGGGGCTGGACGGGGCTGCAGATTCAAATACGGGCCGGAGTCCCGAAATATCGGACGTGTAGCCAATGACTCTCGAGAAAATCGACTTCATCCGGGACAAGATCGACACGCCCTCGGGGAGAGCCGAAGCCTACAACGTCCTGAAGATGAAGGACCTGGGCTACGAGGTCGAGAAGCTTCCCTACTCCATACGCGTTCTTCTAGAGAATCTGGCGAGACACTCGGGGAGCGTCGACGGGGCGCTGGACGCCGCGCACAGGCTCGCGAAGTGGCCCTCTTCGGCGGGAGAGGAAATCCCATTCATGCCGTACCGCGTCCTGCTCCAGGACTACACGGGCGTGCCTCTCGTAGTCGACCTCGCCGCGATGAGGGATGCAGCCAAGGAAGCTAACATCGACCCGAAGACGGTGAACTCAGGAGTGCCGGTAGACCTGGTCATAGACCACTCCACCCAGGTGGACGCCTGGGGGAACGACTTCGCTTTCGCGGTCAATCTTGAGAAGGAGTACGAGCGGAACTCAGAACGGTACTCGCTGCTGAAGTGGGCCCAGTCAAGCTTCAAGGGCATGCGCGTCTTCCCTCCAGGAAAAGGCATCTGCCACCAGTTCAACCTCGAATACCTCTCCAGAGTCGTCGCCGTGGCTGAGAACCGCGGAAGCCTGAGCGCGTTCCCGGACACGCTGGTGGGGACCGACTCGCACACGACGATGGTGAATGGCCTCGGTTGTCTGGGATGGGGAGTGGGAGGGATCGAGGCTGAGGCCGTGATGCTCGGGGAGCCGTACCACATGCCGATACCGAAGGTCATAGGCGTCAAGTTCACGGGGACCTTGGCAGAGGGGGTCACTCCCACCGACCTGGTGCTGACGGTAACCGAGAAGCTGAGGGAGAAGAACGTCGTCGGTGCGTTCGTAGAATACTTTGGAGCCGGTTACGGCGGACTGACGGTGCCCGACAGAGCGACGATTGGCAACATGTCGCCCGAGTACGGCGCGACATGCGGCTTCTTCCCCGTCGACCGCAACACCCTCGCATATCTCTCGGGGACAGCTAGGCCCTCGGGCCACGTCAAGTTTGTCGAGGAATATGCGAGACGGTTTGGATTCTTCGTCACCGACGTAGAGGCGCGCTACTCCGAGGTCCTGACGGTCGAGCTCGACAAGATCGAGCCATCGGTCGCCGGCCCGAGGAACCCCGAGGAGAGGCACGCCCTGCACTCCATGCCAGGCTTCGCAGGCTCGCTGTACGCGAAGCCTACGGCGGCCGCCTCTCAGGGGCCCGCAGGCTCGAGGGGCGCTGAAATGCTCGCGGAGGACGGGCCGATCCACTCCGGCGTGAGAGACGGAGCGGTCGTGATCGCGGCCATCACCAGCTGCACCAACACCTCGAATCCTACCGTCATGATCGGGGCCGGTCTGGTCGCGAAGAAGGCGATCGAGGCGGGACTCACTGTGAAGCCATGGGTCAAGGCGAGCCTGGCGCCTGGCTCAACCGTCGTCACCGACTACCTGCAGAAGGCGGGCCTGTCTCCGTACCTCGACAGCCTCGGGTTCAACCTGGTCGGCTACGCTTGCACAAGCTGCATCGGAAACTCGGGCCCGCTGGCAGAAGAGGTCGAAAAAGCCATCAAGGAGGCATCTGTCTACTCGATCGCCGTCCTATCAGGCAACCGCAACTTCGACGGCCGGATACACCCACTCGTCAAGGGCGCCTTCCTGATGTCTCCAATGCTCGTGGTGGCCTACGCGCTGGCTGGGCGTATCGACTTCGACTTCCGGTCCACGCCTCTCGGAGCTGGACGTGAGGGGAGGCCGGTATACCTCAAGGACCTCTGGCCGACCCTGAACGAAGTCAAGGCCGCGGTCGAGAGGTCCCTAGACCCTTCTCTATACTCCAAGAGATATGCGGACGCCATGAAGGGCGATGAGAGGTGGGAGAGGCTCACCTCTTTCACGGATGACAACTACCACTGGGACCCCCAGTCGACGTACATCAGGCGACCGGGGTGGTTCGAGAAGTCGAGCTCATCCTCCGCGAAACAGGACATCGTAGGCGCGAGAGCGCTGGCGGTCTTCGGGGACAAAGTCACGACAGATCACATCTCGCCGGCCGGCACGATTCCCGTGGGGAGCCCAGCCGGGTCCTATCTGCAGAACAACGGCGTCGACCTGCTGGGCCTTTCGACTTACGGCAGCCGGCGAGGCGACCACGAGGTCATGGTGCGGGGCGGCTTCAGCAACATCAGGCTGAACAACCTCATGGCCAAGGGAAAGGAGGGCGGGTTCACGACGCACCTTCCAAGCGGAGAACTCATGACGATCTATGATGCCGCCGTCCGTTACGCGAGCGACAACGTCCCGCTGGTCGTCCTTGCGGGGAAGCAGTACGGCGCCGGCAGTTCCCGAGACTGGGCAGCGAAGGCGCCGAAACTCCTGGGCGTGCGGGCTGTGATCGCGGAGAGCTTCGAGAGGATACACCGGAGCAACCTTGTCGCCATGGGAGTGCTGCCGATGCAATTCGAAGAAGGCAAGGGAGTCAAGTCGATAGGACTGACCGGCGAGGAGACCTTTGAAATCAGGGACCTGTCTTCGCTCGAGTCCCCGAGGCAACAGGTGGAGGTTGTCGCAGACGGCAGTCAGGGGAGGAAGGTGTTCAAAGCGCTGGTAAGAATAGACAACAGCACGGAGATGCAATACATAGAACGCGGAGGAGTGCTGCCCTACGTGTTCTCGAAGCTTCCGGGAAACAAAGCCTGACTGAGGCCAAGGTCGCAGACCGGTTTCGCGAGCTC
>JASIEW010000144.1 GCA_030045755.1 Nitrososphaerales archaeon | reverse complement strand
GTCGAACGATAGCGCCAGTGCCGACCTCATGCCCGGGCTGTCGGGGAGATAGGACTGGGGCGTCCCGACCCTCGGGCCCCCTGGACAGAACACGCAGGTGCCGTGGGGGCATGAAAACGACGAGGAAAACGCGGTGACAGTGATTATCCCGGAAGCGCTCCTTCTCGAGTGGACGCGTAGAAGCTCGCTGAGCTCGCTCTTGGAAGAGTCAGGCAGTGCGGCGAGAATCTCCTGGTTGGAGACGTACCTGTCGAGCGAGTATTCGGACGAGGTCCTCTTCTTCAGTTTCTCAAGGGCGGCCCTCGAGCCTACCTCGTTCGCTTCGATACGGCTGGCGATGTAGGCGGCGGCCTCCTCGAGCCTGCCGGGGGACTCTGTCACCTGCGCATCCAGTTCTGGCCCGGCTTGCGCTTCAGCGTGAAGCGTTTATCGTATGTCTCCCGGTTCCTGACCTTCGGGATCTTGCTCTTCTTTGGCTTCGCTTCCAGCTTCGGCGTCTGGCCCCTGACCTTCCCGGCCTTGGTGAGACTTCCGTGAGTTGGCATCTGTCCCTATTCGAACCTCTTTTTGCCGCGTGACGCCTCGGGGTAGATTAAGCTTTGGCAATTAGGCGCTGTCAAGGACTCGGCTCCTGACGTGCTAAATCATGTCTGTCAAGATTCGGCTCCCGTCAGGCGACATACTTGATTTTGAGTTGTGGCATTTCATACTTCTTGCGAAAGGTGCGGAGTGCGTCACCCAAGGCAGGGCACTGCAACATGTGGCCGTCGAGCGTGTAGAGACTGACCGCTTCTTGATCGATGGCGGCATAGGATAGAATCGTGTTGTCAGCGTTCGCCTTGTGCATGTTTTCGCACGAGTCACGTAATGTGGCTATCGCCTCGTGAAGATACTCCCCGAGTCCGACGAGCTTTGGCGAGTAGGGCTCGATGCGGGAGCCTGCACTTGCGACATATGACTTCAATTTCTCCATTCCTTTCGGGTCCCGATCGGCGTCATTCGCCCACATATACTTGAGAAGTATCTCGCCGAGGGCAGGGAAGCACATTCGAAGGCGAGTATTGGACTCGTTCTGGAGGACATTATCGAGGAATCCCAGACAAAGTTTGTCGATGCCATCCCGTCTGTCTTTCTTGTCTGGCATGAAGGCGCCAATCCAGACAGACGAATCCACATGCTTGGTGATGAACTTGCTCAAAACTCGGTCAGATGCTTAGACCGAATTCCTCTTTCATACCTCGGACTGCCCTCAATGCCGAGTGAATCTGCGCCTCATCAAACTTCGGTTTGAGGGACTTGACTTGACGCACGATGGAGTCCGCCGGTCGATTCGCTGAATAACTCAGGACCTGAACAACTGTGGCGAACAACTCCAAGTCATTTGTGGGAATGGCTCGAACGAAGTCTACAAAAGCGCGCGCGTTGTCGGTGATGGGAGCAAGCTCTACGGGTTCTCCCTCCAGAGAGTAGTAATCTTCAGCAAGGCTTGGGGAATAGGGTCCTCGAAGATACAGGTTGAAGTCATAATCGATGTACTTGCAGATTTGTGGGTGCGTCTGGAGCAGACGAATCCGCTTCTGAATTTCGAACCGTGTCCTGAAGTTCGCCTCGATGTCGCCTTCTTTAATGCCCATGCACCCGATGAAAAACTTCAGGGCTGGCACCATAGAGCTTGCCACGCTGTGTCCCCTGGCTGATTCAGCATGGCTTTGGATTTAAGGCCTCTGGGTTCATCTGTCCCATCAGACAGTTTAGCCAGTGTTTCCAGTGGAGGACTGCTTACTACTTCGGTCACCGACTCACGGCGCGGGCTGACTCCGCAAGCGGCAGAGTTGGACTTGGCTTGGACGGGATAAGGTGGAAGGCACTCATCAAGAAAAGCCGTAAGTAAAGCGCGACCGTCCTCCTAATGCGTCAAATGAAGAGGAAGACCACTATGATCCTAGGCATCTGCTGTGTCTTAGGGTTCTTCGTCTTAGCCCCTTTGATTCCGGTCTCTATGTCTTCGGTCGCCCCTTATGCCTGTGGATTCTCGTGCCCTGCAATGGTGTCGGAGGGACCGGTCGGGGCCGTATCTCTTTCGTTCTACTTCTTCCATGTGGGAGGGACCATCTGGTTTAACGGCTACCTCCTTTGGTTTGCCCCAGGGTGGACATGCACCCAACACCAAGACGCGACTGTTTGCATGCGCGACGCCATTAGCTTATGACCCTGAATTAGGAGCAAGCATCTCCCGACAACGCACCAGAGCTGCTCGGCCCAAGGGGTAAATACGGCGGAGACTAGATATCACACGTGAAAGTCGACGCCAACGTCGCGCTTCTCATAGGAGTGCTGGCGCTGTCTGTCCTTCTGGTCAGCGCCGTCCAGTCGGGCCGCGTGTCAGGCGTGGTCACTCCGGGTCCCTTCAAGGCGGTGGGACTGACGGTCGACAGCAACACGCTCGTCCGGACTAAGGTCATCGTCACCACCACGGCGACCCAGGGAGGAGGAGGCGGTTCCACCATCGGGACCCTCACCACTCAGGCTACGACCGCTGCAGCACCGTCTTCCTCGGGCCACGTCGACATCCTTTCCTCGGGATGGCTGGTGGTCATCCTAGCCGCATCTTTGGTCCTGATCGGGGCCCTGTACCTTCGGCTTCCTTCCAAGGCAGGGGACACGGTCGACCTCGAGGGAGACTTCTCCGAGATGCACCAGCAGATGAGCAAGATTGAGGAGGGGACGGACTACAAGGTCAGGAACGCGGCCCTGGTGAGATACTACGCCCTCGTCAGGAAGGTCTGCTCGAAGGTTGGAATTGCAGACGGAAGCGACGAGACTCCGAGCGAGTACATAGGCAGGTTGTCCTCCAGGCTCAGCGTCGACTCCGGACAGGCTCAGAGCTTCGCTGAAGTGGTCAACGAAGCGATGTACGGGGCAGAGCTCGGGCCGGAGAGGGTCAAGGGCCTGTCTGGGTTCATGGGCGAC
>JASIEW010000143.1 GCA_030045755.1 Nitrososphaerales archaeon | reverse complement strand
CTGCGAAGGGTCCATGACCATGTTGGCCTTGGCGTTCTTCGCTCTGACGGCGAGGTCGCCAGAGCCGATGAAACAGACCTTCGCCTGCTTCGATGTGGGGTGGGGAAGGAAGACTATCTCGTTGATGTTCAGATCGGTCTTCTTCGGGTCGACGTCTCTTAGTGTAACTACCGCTTCTAGCGACTGGGTGAACTTGGTCGTCTTCGACTGGTCCTTTCCTTTCTTGACAAGTTCGGCCAGTTGCTGGTTTGAGAGCATCTACTGTTCACTGTTCTAAATTTATGCCCCTGTGGAGCCGATAAAAGCGTTATGTCCATTGTGGCCTCTCTTTTCGTGCAATGAAGCGGAACGGAAGAAAACATGGGCACCGAAGTCTGCCCTCCAACGAGTCACTATATTCTCATGTCGATTCTAGAGCCTACTTCGAGAACCCCTTTTACCCTCCCAGGCCACAATACTCCCAATGATGCAAGACATCAAAACAGTCGGCCACCCGAAGTCTGGGCCGTACGAAGGGTTGTCCGTCCAGAGCCTCGCGGCTTTGCTGGCACTGGCGGGCTCGAAGCAGTTGGAGGCGAATTCGCTGAGGGCAAGGATGAAGCTGAACATCCCGGGCTTCAGGTCACTGATGGACTGGCTGCAGCGCGAGTACCTCGTTGACATCGTGTGCTCCCTGGAAGGAGAACAGGTGAAGGAGACTGTGGAGCTTACAGATCTCGGCGAGTCGGTCCTGCTTGGCCTGCTCGAGCGGATGTGCGAGCTTCCCGAGTTCCGTTAGCCGCCCGTAGCGACGGTCCGGCCTCAGACTGCCTGCGGCTCGGCCACGGTCAGGTCTATCGCTATCTCTGCTATGTCCGAACCGTATTCGGCGGCGCGCCTGATTCCCTCGAGCATCAGCTTGATCGACCCCACCTGGGCGCCGCTAAGCCTCGGTGCCAGTATCTCGCCGCTGATCTTCCCCTCCATTTGAATGACCTCGGTCGTCCTTTCGATGGCCTCCTCAGCCATCTTTGCATCCAGCCTGAGAAGCGCCGAGATGGAGCTGTCGAAGACCTTGCGCGACATGGCGGTCATCTCCCTCACCTTCTGTATCGCCGCGTCGTTGATCCCTTGCAGGCTCTCTGCCTCTGCCGCGATCCCTGCCGCGTGGTCGGCAACGCGTTCTGTGCTCTTGAGGACGAGCCTGTAGCCCAGACAGTCCCTGGTCGAGGACAGGCCTATCTCCTGTATGACCGAACGGTCTCTGACGGCGATGTTCAGTTGCCTGAGAAGGAAGTGGTAGAACCTGTCAACTTCGTCGTCGCGCTCTATGACCTCCTCGGCCGTGCCTTTTCCTCCCTTGCCCAGTACGGCTACGGCGTCGGTGAGCATGCCGGCCGCTATTATCGACATCCGCTCAAGTGCCTTTTTCAAAGGGAGGTCTATGTAACCCGACAGGCACTGCGTGAGGATTGCCGATGAGGTCTCTTCTATTATTTCGACTCCTACGAGCTTCCTCCTTATCCCCTCTCTGATGAACCCCCTGAGCTGAGGGTCGGCCTTGCCCATCCCTATCCTAATGGTGTCGTATCCAGCCAGATAGTAGGAAATGAAGTGGCGGAGGAGTGTGTCCTTGTCCAGGCCCAAAGTGACGTCTATCGTCGCCTCCGACTTCGCAGTCTCTCTGATGTCCTTCCTGGGCACGATCAAGAGAGAGGAGTCTGGCTGCACCACAACTGCCACCGCGTCCTTCGGCTTCAAGCCCACATCGGTCACCCAGCTCTTCGGCAGCGACACGACGAAGCTGTTTCCTCCGGTCACCTGGACCTTCCTGAACTCCACCAAACATCTAATGTTCTCTATTGCCAATATATAAGTCGTGTAATTCAAATGTCACTAAAGAGGGAGCAGGAGTCGCAGGACTGTCTTCGCGCCTGGGAGCCTCTATACCTCGCTTCGCTACGCTGAACTGGATTCTATCGAGAGTTCTCACAGGGGGCCAAGCCGAACGCCGCTCTATATTGTATTATTCTCGCAATACAATCTATCGAGCATCATTATATCGTTACTGCGCCTTCGAGGTGCGAAAAGGGGCATTGTATTGCTCGCAAGAAGACTGAAAATCGACAACGAGCATCTCTCAGGTTCCTCATTCCTCTTCACGCGAAGGCGTTAGAGGCGTTTATCCTTGGATCGAAGGCGGACGCCGGTCCGCGAGGCAGCTAGTCATCTGACCGAGGTTAGAGCCGTTAGCGCGAACGAGGGAGCGTCAAACGCGCAATGAGGCCACAGACGCTACTCTTCGACTCTTTCCTGGTCGGTGCCATCTTCATTCTAGGTGGACTTGTGTCAATATTCACTGGTTCTTCGCCCTATCTGTACTTCTTGCTCACGGCGATAGGGCTGGTCTTCTTCGCTTACGCGGGCTACAACATCTTCAGGATGCTGAGAGGCGCTCGGCCTGCCTCGCCGAAGGCCCAACAGTCCCATCTCTCGCCTAGGCCATTCCGCTCGCTCGCCGACCCGATTTTCAAGCTGTTTACGCTTCTGGTTGCATCGTCCTTGCTCGTTCTCTTCGGGATATACTTCGT
>JASIEW010000142.1 GCA_030045755.1 Nitrososphaerales archaeon | reverse complement strand
CACCACTTCAATATTCGATTCTCCGCTTTCCTCGCGTCCCACAAGTCTTCCTCCTTGGTCTCCGGGATTGGGAGGTTAGGTTTCGTGAGTAGGCTTGTGCTGAGCTCTCCGAGCCACCCCAAGTCTATGAGCTTGACCGGCGACTTCAACTCCCGGCCTACCGAGATGATGCAGGCTTTTTCATACTCGTAGGTTCGCTGGTGGTAGTCAGCGAATACCAAGAGCATCTTGGGAGCGCCAAGCCTATGCTTCACGTAGTACGCAGTTGTGACCGAGTCGACGCCTCCAGACGTCAACACGACGGCCGGTCTCGTGGGAACGCCCGCTTCCACTATGTGCCTCTCCTGTTCCCGTAAAGCAGAATCTGGAGCCGCGGAGTGAAACGGAACCCCCTTTGTTTGCAGACCTCTGCCAACCACTCGCCGCGGTCCAAGAGAGTCGCTTTGTCCGTGCCTTCGGGCATCAGAATCACGCGCTCGCGCGGTAGCATGAGGTCTGACATGACGGCCTCTATCTCGTCTAGGTCTTTACGCTCACGAACTACGAACTTGAACCAGGCCTTCCCAGATTCGGCAAATGCTTGAAGGGCAGTGCGACGGACTCTCGCTCGCTGGCTCACTCCGCTGTTCGAAGTCTTGGGAGACACATTGAAGCAGTCGGCGAGTCTGACAATCTCTCTAGTCGGTGTTATCGTGCCATTCGTTTCGACTTCGATGAAGTGTGTTCTCTTCAGACTTGAAAGGACTGGAAGGAGCAGGTCTTGGTGGAGGAGAGGCTCGCCGCCCGTCAGTACGACGTGATTACACGCGTATTTCCTCATCTCCTCGAGTATCGCTTCCGCGGTCATCAGGTGATAGTCGACTTCAGGTTGCGAAGCGGCCTGGTTCAGCCAGGTGTACTTCGTGTCGCACCAGCTGCACGTGAGATTGCAATAGTATGTCCGAAGGAAGACGCTGGGCGTTCCCGCATGGACGCCTTCGCCCTGCACGCTAAGGAATATCTCGGATACCGGGACCTGACCGCTTGTTGTCTTCGTATTCTCTCCCCCGACTCCGTGGTTTCTATGGCGGATCGGGTGGAGGACCACTCACCCGCCTATGCCAGGAGCTGCGTGTCGGCTAATTAACTGTCACTGAAATTTCTGGCCCAAGCTGTTTCGCTCTTCCTCTGTCAGTTCCCAGCCACTGGCGCCTGCGTTCTCGATGACATGTTCTGCTTTGGACGCGCGCGGGATTGGGAACACATTGGTCTTTCCGGCCAGCCATCTGAGCGCCACTTGGGCCCTGGTCTTCCCACGCTTCGTTTCATCATCGAGCCTCGGGTCCGAGATGAGTTTCCCGTGACCAAGAGGATAGTATGCCATCAGCGCAATCCTCTCGCGGTCACAGTACGGGAGCACATCCATCTCGACGTTCCTGTGGACCAGACTGTAATCCATCTGCACCGAGGTGAGCTCTGACTTCGGTAGTGCTGAATTCGCTTCCTCCAACTGTTGGAGGCTGAAGTTGCTGACCCCTATGTGCATGAGCTTTCCATCTCTGACGAGTTCCTCCATGGCCGCCATGGTCTCTCGAACTGGAACAGACTGGCTGGGAAAGTGCACCTGGTAGAGGTCTATGTACGGGGTCTCCAGATTCCTGAGACTTCTCTGGAATGCCTTGATCAGCGAGTCCCTGTGCAGGTGGTTAGACCACACTTTGGTCGCTATGAAGAGTTCCTCCCGCTTCTGCCCCCGGATGGCCTCGGCGACTATCGGCTCGGAACGGTAGATTTCCGCTGTGTCAACGAGGGTTATCCCTGCCCCCAGTCCAGATTGCAGGGCCTTCAGCTTCGCGCGCTCTCCTCTCCTCCAGCCGAGGAAGCCGCTCGCGATCCAGAGCGGGTCGTAGTAGGTACCCATTCCGATTTCTGAAATCTTCCGTCCTGTCTTCCCGAACTCCTTCAGTAGCACGACTGAAGATGCGCCTGCCGGTTGTATCTAACTGTGTATCCCAGCAAGGGACGGTCCGGCTTCACCACCCCTGCGGCATGCCTCAGTCTGTCTTCGACGTCTAGACCTTTTTCGCTGTATTGCTCGAGCTCGAGACAGACGTGATTACCTCCTTCGGGAGGAGGCCATAGATGTCAGGATGTTCTGCTCTCAGAGTCGAGAACCTTGGCGGCAGCAGACCGTTCCTCCTC
Organism: Nitrososphaerales archaeon; assembly: GCA_030045755.1. The sequence continues at coordinate 12,082 of JASIEW010000142.1, read as the reverse complement.
GCCCTCTTGACGTTGTACTCCACGAAGCGCTTCAACTCGCTCGACTCGCCTGCCGCCGCCACGAACCCCCTGATTCGCTCGATCGCGTCCTCATCTTCGAGTTTCTTCACATTGATCAGATACGGAGCCAGCACGAGCCAGACCAGCCTGTGCCTGCCGTCTGAGACAGGATGTTTTAGAAGGTCCTCGACATACTCGTAGTCCTTCCCGCCCCTAGGCTTCGGGACAGGGACGTAGCGCATGACGTTCGCTTTCACGGCCGACAGAGACTTGGGGAGCTGCGCCCTTCTGAGGTTCCTGACCCCTTCGGCGATAGCAGCTTGAGCGCACTTCTCGAAGAAGTCGTTCAGTATGTTGTCTGTCATCTGAACTGTGCCGCCCGCGAGTTCCTGCCTAACCAGCTTCCACTCAGGGAACTTCTCTAGCTCGCACTTCGAAAAGAGGGCCAGATATGCCTCGAATGGCATGGTATACTTCATCTGCACTTCACCGCCTGCCGGCCTTACCGTCGTGCCGAAACACTCAGACATCGCGAACACCTTCGCGTCCGAGTTTTCTTTGGAGAAGAATGCCTTCGCTCTTTCCGCCTCCTTCTTCGAATACTTCGAGGTCAGGACGGAGTCTTGGCTTGCGACGAACGCTCCGGCGAAGAAGCTTAGGAACTCGACTAACTCTGACATGTGCGGAGCGTAAGCGCCTCTTCCCAACGCGTTCATGAGTCTCGTCTCCGAATGGCCCACCACCTCGCTACTCGAGAGCCCTTCCTCTACAGGTATGGCCTCGAAGAATTTTCTTGACTTTGACGCGAAGGGATACCTGAGTTCTAGGTCTGAGAGAAGCGGCCTTCCGTAGGTCATCCTGTGTCTGACCGAGGCTCCGGCCCTTTAAGGCTCCTGCTGGCTCCTTCTCCCCGTCGATACAATCGAAAGGACATCTCTGTCCCTAAGGACATAGCTGGTGGGCAGATGGAGACCTGTCCTGCTGTCGACGGCATAGACCATACCTTTGGCCAAGTCGCTATGAATCGTGCGCGCCAGGTCTTCGACCGTAGAGCCGGCCGGCATCAGATATACGTCCGGGAGGACACGGCCATGCTTGTCGGTCAGTCTCTGGGAGTCTGCGACAGGGTACACCGCATTCATCTTCAGCAGTTTGAAGACTGTTATGTTTACCGCGAACTGGACTCCGGTTCTCAGATACTCACCGAAGACCTTCCGCCTGATGTATGCGAGCGCGCTCCTCTGGGCCTCATTGAGGTCCTGAGGCTTGACTATGTTGAACCGCTCTTCGCCAGGGACGTATTTGATGAGCCCCTTCGCTTCCGCCCTCCTCAGAGTGAGCTCTGCCTCTCCGCTCGTCGGGACCACAATGAGGCCTTTGAACCGCTCCCTGAGCTTGTGAAAGTTCTCCGCGGCGAAGGGAAGGTCCATCTTGTTGGCGATCAGCAGGGTGGGTTTCGAATATTCGCGCAGCGACCAGCAGAAGGCCTGGACCTCTTCGTCGGTCCACGAGTCGAATGACTCCTCTTTGAGCGCCGTTTCGTTCATGGCCGACACCACGTGCTCTTTCTTCACACCAATCCCTTGCATGACGTCCTCGATCGCGCTTGGCAGACCATGTCCCGGGGTTTTCGACAGCTTGGAAATCTTTGGCAGATTCTGCACAAACAGCTTCTTGTACCATTGAACGAGCTCCAACTCGACGTCAAGGAAGTCAGCTATGGGATCTCCTGAGCCTGGCTCGACAATCTTGCCGTCTTTGTCCACACTCCCGGAGGCATCGACCACGTGGAGGAGCGCGTCAGACTGCGCGGCCACGCTAAGAAACTGGTTGCCCAACCCCTTTCCCATCCATGCGCCCTTGATCAGACCAGGAAGGTCTGTCACCTCCACCGGCACGAACCTCCATCCATCATCACACTTCGAATTCGTCGGATTGTCGACTACGTCGAATTCCTTGTGCACGCATGGGCTAACGGCGTCCGCCACCCCTGTCTCCGGGGACTTCGTTGTGAACGGGTAGTTTGAGACCTCTCCAGAGAGCAGAGTCATCGAATTGAAGAGAGTCGTCTTCCCAGCATTGGTCTTGCCGATTAGGCCTATCCTGATTGGCGCAGCAGACCACCCAGACTCTCAGAGCCTCAAACGCGATAAAAACAGTTGTGAATGCCTGATGCTGGCCTGAAAGCACTCTGCACAGTCCTCCTTCCGGACGAGCGTCTCGTAACTGCCGACTCAGTTCGCTCGGTAACGCAAGAGAGCGGCCACCCCTCCGAATGTCTTGAACATGTTCCCCTCTTCCGTGCCCGACGATATCACTTCGACCTTGGAGCCAACCTGGAACGCCATATCTTCGAGGACGTCTACGATGTCCCTTTCCACGATGTCGTAGTCAGTGCCGCCGCAGTTCGTGCATCGGGTGGAGAGGATGTCCTGTTTCATCTGAACCCTCTTCGACACCGGAACCACCTCGCTTCGGACCGTGGAGCACTTCTTGCACTTCGCATCCAGTCTGACCATGTCTAGGTCGTCTGAGACCAAGACTGCTTCGGAGCTCGCCCTCTGCAGCGCGTCGACTACCCTGGGAAGGCCGTAGACCGCCAGTCCTCCTTGCCTGTTCACCTCGCCGAGGAACCTTTGGACAAGCTTCTTCTCCTCCACCAGCCTCACATCCTTGAGTATGTCCGACGCTTTCTCTACGAGTTCTCTTACCCCTTCCCTCCCCGAATATCCTAGGTCCAACACACCGAGAATGTTCTTCTGGAGCTCGTAGTGCAAGAAGTCTCCCTTCAGGAACTCCTCTTTGGTCGGGCCCGGCCCTCCGACAATCAGTCCAGTCGTCTTCTCGCTATCGACGAAGGCCCGCGTCGCATGTTCGGCGACCCTGTGGTAGTAATAGGTGAGTTCCATCTCCCGCCCCCTTTCATATCGTCGGGCAGACTGACCTCCTTTTCGCGTCTTCCCCGAGATGCCAGAAGTGATCACGTCCACGACCTCCAGTCTGTCGCCGCTGAGGATGCCCAGCCCCGCTTCGCTCGCATCGATTGCGAGTATCCCGTACACCTTGTCTTCTCGGAGCATGTCTCTGAGTGACTCCAGATGGAAGTGGTCGTCGCACTGGTAAGTGTACGCGGTCACGGGTTTCGGCGGGATGATCTCATAGACGTTGACCACCTCGCTTCCTGGTCCGTTGGTCGGGAGCGCTCCCGCGAAGATTACGAGCCCGGTCTCTGGGGCTGTCCGGTAGAGTTTCAGCCTCTGCATGGTCTTGGTCAACGCGTCTTGAACGTGGTTTCTGGTGGTATCGGACTTGATGTTGCCGGCGGTCCCCCACTCCTCACGAAGGTTCGCGATGACCTCATGAATCGGCTTCTTGGGAGGGACGTACAGGGACACCAGCTCGGTCCCCCGACCTTCCTTCGTGCTCAGTTCGGAGATGATTTTCCTTACCCTGTATAGCCTAACGGAGTCAGTCTTTGTAGACAGTTGGGAGCCACCTAGGCGTCAGGCCGCTGAGACGAACGTTGGACCGTCGATGACTACCATAAGATGACAGGTAAATTTTTCCATGACCCATTTATAAAACCTATTACGATGAAATGAGACAAATGGAAGGGCTGAAACTTTGAAGGCTGTCCTCAGAATCGGGGGCTCGATTCTCGGTTCTCCACCGTCGGCCAGAGTCGTGGAGGCCTACGCGGGAGTCGTTTCTGACCTGACCTACGAAGGTCACTCATTGGCGGTGGTCGTCGGGGGCGGGCAGATAGCAAGGGAGTACATCAAATCTACCGCCCAGATGGGGCTCTCGAGTTATCAGCAGGACACCATAGCGATACACGCATCGAGGCTCAACGCCCGTCTCGTCGCCATGAAACTCGGGGGCGTCAGCTCAGTCCCCACCTCCATAGACGGGATGCTCCAACGCCTGGCGAGGAACCGGGTGGCAGTAATGGGCGGCCTCAAACCAGGAATCACGACCGACACGGTTGCGGCGATGGTGGCGCAAAGGTGGCGCGCCGACCTCTTGGTCAAGGCCTCGGACCAGGACGGGATCTATACCAGCGATCCGCGAGTCGACAAGAGGGCGAAGAAGCTCGACCATGTCACATACGAGAAGATGAAGGAAATCTTGGACAGCAACGGCGGCCACAAGCCTGGCATCCATAGCATAGTCGACCCTGTGGCAGTGAACCAACTGCTCGAATCTAGAATCAGGCTGGTCGTCCTGAACGGTGCCGAGCCGAAATGCGTCCTACGGGCCGTGCACGGCGAGAAGACAGGCACTCTTGTCAGTTAGGGCGGGGTCGCCGCATGGGGATGGTTGAAGCTTGGTTGCGCTGATCGCTTTCGGCGCACTGATAGTCGCGACGCTCGTATTGTTCTGGTCATCGCTGGTCGAGGCCACCTACCTCACGCTGAGACCATTTTCCTTGAACGCGGCCATAAAGGACGGTTCCACGCGGGCGTCGCAGGCCCTCGAGATAGTCAGCGAGAAGACGAGGCTGGTGAGCGTCACCACATTCGTGGACACAATATCGAACGTGGTTCTGGCGAGTTCAATGGGCCTTATCCTCTCTGCGGCCTTCGGTCCAATCGGATGGGTATACAGCATCGTCGGAGGGTCGCTGGCGATAATGACGCTGCTCTTCCTGCTCCCGAAGGCCATAGGAATCGAGAACGCGCTGAGGATGTCAGTCTACCTGGCGCCATCAACCAAATCTGTGATGACGCTCATGGCTCCTCTGGCGGTGCCGCTCACGTCCTTCGCGCGGTCCCTCTCGACCCGGATCGTGGGAAGGCCCAGCTACAAGGAAGTCGACCTCGCCGTCGAGTTCGAAGACGTGGTCGGGATGCTCGAGAAGGCGGGGCACATCGAGCCTGACGCCGGCAGGTTGCTCAGAACCGCACTGGGTTCATCGAAGATGAGCGCCCGAGACGCCCTCACGCCAATGGACGAGATAGTCTCGGTCAACAGCGGCGCCACGGTCTTGGAGACCGTGAAGCTCATGGGGCAGACTAACCATCCCAGAATCCCGGTCTATGACCCTGGTAGGAGCGAGTTCATCGGGGCTGTCACCTTCCGCTCGATTTCCAAGGCAATCGCCAGGGGGCTGCTCGACTCTGAAATTCAAGACTACATGATTCAGCCCGCGAGGGTGTCGGCTAACGACGGCCTTGCAACGGTGATGGAACAGATGCAAGAGGCCGGCACGACAATCACGTTCGTGTTCGAGGGGCTCAAGATGGTCGGAATGATTACGCTCTCCGACATACTCGAACAGGTAATGGGGATTAAGGTCTAGCCGAACGCGGTCGCCGTGCCGCCAGCGCGTTCAGCTCCTCGAACGAGATGGCTCCTTCGACAAGCGTGTTGAAGGTTCCCTTGTCGAGGACCTCCTTGGATGCTCGTTTGAGCAGGCCCATCGCCGCATAGGACGCACTGGGACCAAAGCTGACTCTCGCGACTCCTAGCTTCTCGAGTTCGCCGACCGGAGGAAGCCCGCTCCTCACCATTACGTTGACTGGGCACCGGACCGCCTTGACGAACTGAGAGATCTGGGAAGCGTCTGTCAGGCCCATCGGGTACACACAGTCCGCTCCCGCATCCCTGTATGCCTCTCCTCTCACAATCGCCTCCTCCAGTTTCGCCTCCCCATCGCCGCGGGCGAACCTGAGCGCATCCGTCCTCGCGTTTATCAGGAACGGTACCTTCAGGACGTCCTTCGTCTTCATCAGCGCCCTGAGTTTCGCGACTTGCTGCGGTACTGGAAGGAGCTGCTTCGTGTCATGGACGAAGTCTTCGATGTTGATTCCTATCGCTCCCGCTCTGACGACTTTCTCGACGCTCGTCGCTGCATCCTGAGGAGTGCTTCCGAATCCTCCCACTACATCAGCGCTAAGTGGAACCGACAGGGCCCCGGCAATCCTTTCGACCGCTGAGACGTACCCCTGGATCCCTATCACCTCTCCGTCAGGATACCCCATGGAGACCATGACTCCGGCACTTGAGGTCGCGACTGCAGGGAAACCGGAGTCCTCGAAGACACGCGCGCTCGGTACGTCCCACGCGTTAGGAAGAACTAGGATCCTTCCGCTGTGCAGCTTCCTGAACGTCTCTGCCTTTTCGACCTGTTCCTTTGTTGCCGCTGCGCTACCGGCCATGCCCACGTCTTTCCTTCTGTGTCTCCGCTGAACGCGTCAGGCCCCGTACTCCTCCGCGAGTTCTCGAAGCGCCTTGAGCGGAACCGCGCCGCTCCCGAGGACAACATCGTGGAATCTCTTGACGTTGTACCTGCTGCCAAGCCTCTTCTCCGCTTCTCTGCGCAGCCTCAGTATCTCCAACTGACCGGTCTTGTAAGCCAGGGCCTGGCCCGGCCAGGTGATGTATCTATCCACCTCGTTGACGATGTTGTTCTTCGCCAGCGCGGTGTTCTCCAGCATGAAGTTGATCGCCTGGTCTCTCGTCCACTTCATCGCGTGCATGCCCGTGTCCACCACGAGGCGGCAGGCTCGCCAGGCGTCGTACGACAAGACTCCTACCCTGTCCATGTCAGAGGTGTAAAGGCCCATTTGGTCGGCGAGCCGCTCTGAGTATAACCCCCAACCTTCTATGAAGGCTGTCACTCCGCTGTTCTTCCTGAACTCTGGGATTCCTTCCAGCTCCTGGGCTATGGCTATCTGGAGGTGGTGGCCGGGAATGGACTCGTGGTACGCGAGAGCTTCGGCTTCATACCTGGGCCTGGTCTCGGGGTCGGACGTGTTGATGTAGTAGCTGCCTGGCCTCGAACCATCGGCAGCCGGCTGGCGGTAGTAAGCTATAGTCGAGTGTTTCTCTTCATGTTCGCTCATGCGCACGACGTCGCAGTCGGCCTTGGGGAGCCGTCCGAACCACTTCGGTATGGCGGCTTTCGCCTTTGCCAGGGCAGATTCCGCCTTCTCCGCGACTTCGTCGCGGCTTGAGAAGTAGAGCGAGCGGTCAGTCCGCAGCTTCGACAGAATCTGCTTTCTGTCCCTCGTGCCAAGCACCTTCTCGCCGAGGTTCTCCATCTCAGCGTTGATCTTCGCGACTTCGGCCAGACCTGTAGCGTGAAGCTCATCCGGCGTAAGGTCGAGCGACGTGTGCACCCTGATCAGCCGCGCGTACGCTTCCTGGCCCCCCGGGAGGTGGACTATGCCCGGCCGTTCCCCAGGTCTCGCCTTCGGACGGACCTCCGACTTCAGGAAATTTCCGAACCGAGTCAGCGAAGGCTTGATCGAGTTCCTTATCGCGTCGTTCAACCCATCTTCGAATTCTCTCCTCTCCTCTTCCGACCAGTCTTGATGCTTCACCGCTATCGGTCTCGCGAACGAAGACTCTGAGTCGGGCTTCGCGGCGAGCTCCTCGACTTCCTCGATGACCTTCTCCAGACACACATGGACTGCGACCTTCCCTCCTTCCAGGCCGCGCTTCAGGCTCTCGCTGTATTGATCGAAGAAATGCCCTATGGCGCTCCACCGTTTCACCATCGCCCTACCTTCAGCCGGGCTCCTAATCGGTTGGAAGGACTCCATGTTGGCGAACTCGATTTGAGGGCCCTGAAGAGGATCGACGGCCCATTCATCGAGCTTGCAGGCGGAATAGTCCAGCACCGAGCTCGCACTGACCAGGAGGGCAGTCCTCGTGAGCCTGTCTTTCTCGGAAAGCGCGCTCTCGTCGATCGCCCTGCACCTGGTCAGGATGGTTTCAGTTTCCCTTTCATGCCTGGCTACGGCATCCGGTGAGATGTCCGGCAGCATGTCGTCGAACCTCCTGTCACCCAGGACAGTGGCGAACACAGGGTTGTCAGCCAACTGCATCTCCCAGTACTCAGCAGCCAGTTGGCGCAACGCCTCGGCCGACTCGTGTTGCACGTCTCCATCCCCCACCATTTGTCGCCTTTACGCTTGTCTGACGCAGAGGGCTAGAGCTTGCCTACGTCTCTCAGCTCGGTGAAGACGTGCCTGTAAGAGAGCACTCCCACGGCCAGCAGCACAAGCGACGTCAAGAGGAGCGCTGGCAGGTTGAAGACCGTGCTCGACGACGAGCCGTTGATGACCGTCCTCAGAGCCTCCGCACCCTGGCTCAGCGGGTTGTACTCGACGAAGGTCACGACTGCAGGAGGCAAATAGGAGCTCACGATGGTCAGCGGGTAGGCGATGGTGCTGAGGCTGACCAGAGTCGTCTGAAGACCGTCGGCGAATACCCAGTACCTGTCTCCTCCCTTCGAGAACAGGTTGAGGACCGCGGCTATCCCCGCCAGGCCCATCGCGAGTACGAACATGAACGGGACTAGAAGCAGCGTGGAGAGGGTGATGAGCTGGGGAAGGAAGGCCGCCGCCACCACGGTCAGTATCCCGGCGTAGATCGCGCCACCGAGCCCGGCCGAAATCAGGTGGGCCATCACGACCTCGTTTAGGCTGACCGGCAGGGTGAGGTAATACTGCGAGACTCCTTCCGTCAGCCCGAGGTGAACTCTCCTTCCCACGTCGAAGGAAGCGAAGAACAGGCCCGTCACGATGACGCCAGGCGCGTAGAAATTGAAGTAGTTGATGCTCATCATTCCCTTGTAGATCAGCCCGACGACCAGCATGTCGGTGATGTTCAGGGCCACTAGCGTTCCTATCAGCCACTTGGTCCTGAAGAAGTATGAAAGATCGACGAGCGTTATCCTCAGCATTCCGTCTAACTTGCTCAGGACGCCTTCACTCCTTCAAGTACCCGCGGAACGATCATCGTCCCTACGGTGAGCGTGGAGATGCCTACCGCTATCACGACGAACGCGGACAGCTCAGGGTTCAGCAGCTGCGCACTATCGATGCCGAGCACTCCCCTGAACAGGTCCGCCCCATATGTGAGAGGATTCGCGAGTGATACAGACGCGTAGGATGCCGGCATGAATGCCAGTGGATAGAGGATGGTGCTGAACCTGAGCAGAATCGCGCTGGTACTGGCAACGATGGCGCTGTAGATGTCGAATGACTTGAACGCGACGAAGGAGAGGGAGATCATCATGCCCATGACCCCGACGCTCATCAGCAGGAGGACGACGAGGGAGACCGCTAGGACGGAGAGGGGCAGCCCTACCAGAATCGAGATTATCACTAACGGGGGCCCGACCCTTACGATGTTAGCGACAACGCCGAGGAGGACCTGCTCGAGAAACAGTTGCCCGCGTGCTATCGGAAGCGACAGCACATATCTGAGCCTGCCTTCGTGCGCGCTCTCCACAAACCTTCTGCCTGCCCAGCTCCCTATGTTGAACGTCATGATCACTATGAGGCCCGTTCCATAGTAGACATAGTAGTTGTTGAGGACGATGACTAGCCTCGAGACCAGCTGGCCGTAGACGAAGTACTGGAAAGCGAAGAAGACCCAATAGTAGACCGTCCAAGGGACCGAATCGAAAGTCTCCCTCAGCTCGAACTTGAGCAGGGAGAGCATTTCACGCAATCTTCTGAACGGCCTCCTTTCCGGTGTAGTGCATGAAAACGTCGTCGAGCGATGGTTCTGACACGCGGATCGAAGTGACCTTGACTCCAGACGCCTGCATGGCTGGGATCATCAGAGGGAGCCAGTCCTCCGATTTGTTGACGAACGTCCTCACAATCCTCTCGCCTCCCTGGACGACCCGTACCGTCCCTGGGACTTCCTGAAGCGCCCTGAGCACGCTCTCAGAAAGCGGTGCGGACACCTCGAGGTCGACCACGTCGCCGCCGGTTATGCTATCCTTGAGCGTCATGAGCTTCTCAGTCACGAGTTCTTTCCCATTCTTCATTATGCAGATCCTGTCGGCCAGATACTCGGCCTCCCTCACTTCGTTGGTGGCGACAACCACAGTGGAGCCTTTCTCTCTGAGGCCCCTTATCATGTCCCAGATCATCCTCTTCCCATCGAGATCCACCATCGCCGTGGGCTCGTCGAAGACGGCGACCGAAGGCCTGTGCACGAAGAGCTTCGCTACTTCAAGCCGCTTCGCCTGTCCGCCGGAGAGCTCCATGAACCTCTTGTTCCTCGACTGCCAGAGCTCGAACTCCTTGAGGGTGTCCTCCACGGCCTTCGAACGCTCCTCACCCCTTAGTCCGTACATCGACGCGTGGAATGACAGTATGTGGTAGGGTTTGTGGCGCCAGAAACCCCTTGGCTCTTGGAAGGAGATGCCTACTTCTTCTCTCACTTTGAGCGGCTGTTTTACTATGTCATAGCCCATCACCTTCGCCGTCCCGCTTGTTGGTTTCAGCACGGTGGAGATGAGATGTAGGAAGGTCGTCTTCCCTGAGCCGTTGGGACCGAGGAGGACGAGGATCTCTCCTTGCCTGACTCCGAGGGTCAGGGCGTCCAAGGCCTTGGCTTGTCCATACGACTTCGTCAGGTCCAGTGCCTGAACAGCGCTTTCCAAATTCACGGCCTCTGCAGGGAAGTCGCCGCTCCGCTGTGTCGCGTTATTAACTGAGCGTTCAGAAGCGACCGGCAGAGCCGTGCCAAATCTCTACCCTGTCCCGTTCCAGCCTCCCATGAGAAGTGAATCTGTAAATAGAATCGTCGGCTCGCGCGCCTCGTGGCCGGGTATCCTACCGTCGCTCTTGGAGTCACTGTAGCCGTTCTCGCCATCATTTTCGGTGTTTACGTCTTCGCCCTCCGGTCGAGCCATCACTACACATCCACTTTGACCTGCCCCAAATGCAAGTCCACGTTCGAGTACAAGTGGGTCCCACTAGCCTCGTTCAGTTCAGTGCGGTTGGGGACGAGCCGATACCTGCAGTGCCCCATCTGCCATGACTGGTCGACGTTCAACATACTCGCCACAAGGAACGGGACAAGCAGGCAGGTTCAGTCAGCTCCTGAGGCCTGACAACCGAGCGACGAGGATCAGCTCCGGCCGTGTTCATCTCCGCTCGACCTTCCGACTATCGCTTTGTCACCTGGGAGCCTTGCTTTCAGTTGCCAGCCGTCCCTGACGAGGCTCCGCACGTCTCCCGCCTCGACGACCTTCCTCGTTATGTCCACGACACAGAAGAGGTTCCCATCCGGGTCTTCCAAGACCACGAAGTCGTCCTCTGGGTCGTATCTTTGCCTGTGGCGTTCTGCTCCCAGAGCTAGCAGTCGCTCGACCTCTCCAGACTGATTTGTCGAATAGAGGTCGAAGTGCAACCAGTTCCTCCCGACCAGCTTCTCAGAAGGTCTGACCCGGTTCAACGAAACATTCGTGTTCTCGCCGGACGGATCCCGCAGGATTACGAAGCCTCCATCCGGCGGCGAGCGTGTCGTATAGTGCAAGGCCTCCTTCCAGAAGGCGACCATTTCGTCGAACCTTATGCAGTCTATCACAACGGAGCCTATCTTGGTCTCGGGCTTCATCCTTCGTGTCGGGGGCCTCTTCCATATTTATCGGTGTTCAACGTGATACAGGACCAGCGCGCATCTGCAGGTTTGGGTTACGAATCTCCCCGATCCTGAGGACTCCCCCGAAAGGCCGCGGGCCTTCTCCGACCCTGTTGGCGCAGCTAACTGCATGTGGTCCAAGTCCGACAGACCTCGTCTCTCCGGCATGACCTATCAGGCATGTTTAGTCGGAGTGAAACATTCTTCGACGGTCTCCAAACGAGCATCGTCTTTGCAGATTCCAATGCCTGTTGAGGTGCTCGTCATGGCGTGTAGGTCGCCGTCAACGTGCCGTTTCCTTGAGTCAGGTACCATTGTGTCCTGCCCGCGCCGTTCGACCAGTACTCGAACAGGTGGGAAGGAGATACCCCGAGGGTGGCCACGGCTGTGATGTTTGTTACATCTCCGGGTCCTGAGTTGTAAGAGTACGGAGTCTCCTCTAGAGTGCCGTTGACGTAGACCGCCGGGAGCGTGGTAGAAGGATCAGTCTCTATGGAGATGGTGTAGGCATCGTACCGCGAATGGGGTGCGGAACAAACGAGAATTCTCCCAGAGCTCGTGACAGTCCCGTAGTTGTTCAGGGTACCATACACGGTGGGAGACCCGCCTACGCACTCCTCAAGCTCGTTCTCGTTGACGAAGGTCCCGAAGTTGTTTATCGTCCCTCCGTTGCCCAAGGTTCCGT
>JASIEW010000141.1 GCA_030045755.1 Nitrososphaerales archaeon | reverse complement strand
GGGGGCTCTCAGAGCGGACGCCTTCGCTCCGCCTCTGACCAAGGTTGACGCCGTGGTCACGGACGTGCCCTATGGAAGAGCTTCGAGTACGGGGGGAGTGAGCCGGGCCGACGTCCTCGTGAAATCTGTCCAGGCCTTTGCGCCCCTGCTAGCCTCAGGTTCAAGGATGGTCCTGATGCACGCGAAGGGCGAGGCTCCCACCTACACCGGCGAGTTCGAGCTCGAAGGGGAGCACGACCTCTACGTTCATAAGCTGCTGACCAGAACAATCTCCATCCTCAGGAAGAGATAGTCGTGGTAAGGCTCGAAGTGACCTTTCTTGGGACTAGTTCCGCGGCGCCTACGAAAGACAGGGGCCTTCCGTCGGTTGCGATAACCAGGGAAGGAGAGGTCGTCCTCATGGACTGCGGTGAAGGAGTCCAGAGGCAGGTCATCTTGCATGGCATAGGTCTGAACAAGGAGATGTCCATTCTGATAACCCACCTGCACGGAGACCACGTGACGGGTCTCCTCGGCCTGTTGCAGACGATGAGCCTGGCGCAGAGGAGGAAGGAGCTTCGCATTGTGGGGCCCCCGACTCTCCGGAAGTGGCTCGAGGTGACTGCCGAGCTGTTGCACATTGGACTGACCTTCCCCGTCGAATTCCACGAGGCAAGGAGCGGAGTCGTGCTCAGGACCAAAGGATTCGTCATCAAGGCGACGAGGGCCCGGCACTCGGTTGAGGCCTACTCCTACCTCGTGACGGAGCGCGGAAGACCCGGGGAGTTCCACCCGGAGAGAGCCAAGAAGCTCGGCATACCCGAGGGCAAGCTGTGGTCCAGACTGCAGAAGGGCAAGACCGTCGTCGTGGAAGGAAGGAAGATAGCCTCCTCTGAGGTGACAGGGCAGCCGAGGCCCGGAAGGAGGATAGGTTACTCGGGGGACACGAGGCCGACCTCTCGGCTGGTCCGGTTCTTCGGGGGCAGCGACCTCCTGATCTTCGACTCGACCTTCAAGGGAAGCGACAGGGACAAGGCGGTCGAGAGGATGCACAGCACGTGCCTGGAGGCGGCCGAGGTCGCCAGTGACGCAGGCGCGAAGAAGCTGGCCCTGACCCACTTCAGCGCGAGGTATGGTAGCGTCTCAAGCCTTGTGAGGGAAGCGAGAGGCGTGTTCAGAGACACCTTCGCGGCGTCTGACGGAATGAGGGTTCTCGTGGACTACCCCGACTCGTAGGACGTGAGCCATTCTATCACTTCTTCGAGCTTCTTCGACTGGATCGTCAGATAGATGGGCCCAAGAGGGGACTCCTCCGGCCCTCCGCAGACGACGAGCACCCCGCTCACCGCGGCCTGCCTGTTTAGGAGCAGAGTGGTCGAACTCCCTCGCTTCTCGCGGTACATCGCCGCCTTCGCGGCCGTCCTCACCCGCCTGGCCTTGAGCTGCTCGCGAAGGCGCTTGAGCGAGCCCGGGTCATTCGAAGTGACTCTGACTTGGTTCCTAGACACCAGAACCTGACGCGGCTCTGCTCCTGCCACGTTCGCCACTGCCAGCGCCACCTTCTCAGGGTCTTCCGAAGGGGAGACCTCTGCTTCGACTATGACCCTGTATTCGAACTCAGGTTCCAACGGACTTCGTCCACCTTTCGACGGCCTCGACCATCTGGGAGGCGAGTCTGTCGGGGGTGGCTCTCTCGTTCGATATCACTTCGTCGGCCAACGCTATTGCCTTGCCTATCCCCACGTTGAGCTCCCGCTCGTCTCTCGTGTCAAACATCTCGTTCGAGAGAGGGTCGTCGCTTCTCCCCCGCTCCTTGAGAAGGGCGAGTCTCCTGCCGGGTGAAGCGTGCACGGCCACCAGCAGCACCTTCCCTCCCTTCCTGAACCTCTCCACTTCAGCCAGTGAGCGTATGCCGTCGACCACGACCTTTCCCGACGGCGCCTTTCTGATCTCTTCGACGCACAGGTCCGCCACCGCAGACTCTCCCAGCTCCTTTCTCAGCTTTGACATCACCTCGCCGGTGTTCTTCGCGTTGGGTTCCAGCCCACGCCTGGCGGTCTCGTTGCGGATGACGTCTCCCATGACTATCCTGTGCCAGCCGATCGACGTTAGTGCCTCTGCCGCCGTGGACTTTCCCGCGCCCGGCATTCCCGTGACCGCAACGATCAGCACCAAGGTCTCATCGCCCGCTTGCCCGAGAGCGGATTTAAATCGAGTCCTGGCCCTTTGAATCCGATTGCGCGCGTTCGTAGCCCTTGAGGTCGCCGAACCGGAGGTCATCGACGCCCTGGTCGCGGCACAGGGACAGTTGTCGAGGACGGGGGCAGACTTGAAGCTCGTGGAGCGCGAGAACCTTCACTTCACCATCCGGTTCCTCGGTGAGATCTCGAAGGAGGCTGCCGCCGATGTCGACTCCAGGCTCAGAAGGCTCTCCCTGAAAGGAGGCGAAGTCGAGGTCAAAGGGATGGGGGCCTTCCCCAGCGAAGCCCGGCCCAGGGTCGTCTGGTCCGGCGTCTCTGCGAAGGACGAAGCAACGGTCCTCGAAGTCGCGGACTCCGTGGCGAAGGCGCTGGAAGGCGTCGGCCAGCCCGAGGAGAAACCTTTCCATCCGCACATCACCCTGGCCAGGGTCCGTTCGCCGCGGAACTCTCAGGCTCTGACATCCGAGCTTCGGTCTGGCGGGTCCAGGTCCTTCGGGTCGACGAACCTGTCTGCTTTCAAGCTGAAGTCGAGCACGCTGACTCCGAAGGGTCCGGTCTACTCTGACGTCGGAGAGTATAGCCTTTCTTGAACGACGCTTCCGCGGTGCTGGCAGAGGCTTCCAACCAAGTCACTCCAAAGAAGTCAGACGAGGAGAGAATGCGGTCGCTCGCCGAAGCGCTCATGCGGAAGACCATCCGAGCTGCAAGGAACTACAAGGAGACGAGAGGCGTGTTGATGGGCGGGTCCTATGCGAAGGGCACGTGGTTGCCGAAGGAAGTGGACTTCGACATATTCGTGAAGATTGACGCGTCCACTCCCGAGCGGCGGTTCGAAGAGGTAGGGTTGGCCGTGGGGCGAGACGCCACTAGAGGACTTCCTGCGGGAAAGAAGTACGCGCAGCACCCGTACACCGAAGCCGTGGCCGAAGGCGTCAGGGTGAACGTAGTCCCATGCTACGACGTCGTCAAGGGGGAGTGGAAGAGCGCGGCCGACAGGTCTCCCTTCCACGTCGACCTCGTGAAGAACCTCCCCGAGGAAGAGAAGACCGAGGTGAGGCTGCTGAAGAGGTTCATGAAGTCTGTCGGAGTCTACGGTGCCGAGATCGAGACTCAGGGCTTCAGCGGCTACGTCGCGGAGGTACTCGTAATCAGGCTCGGGTCGGTGAGAGACGTGCTGAGCTGGTTCTCGAGCATGCAGTTTCGACCAAAGGGCAATCCTCTCAACCTTCCTGACCCTGTCGACGAGGGAAGGGATCTAGGGGTGGCGGTCTCTGCCGAGAAGCTCGGAAGGATGGTCTTGGCATCCAGAGAGTTTCTAAGGCGCCCGAGCGAGGCTTTCTTCGAAACGATGGAGGGCAAGAGCAGCCGGACCGTTCGTTCAACGGTGTTCGCGGTCGTCTTCTCCCACAAGAAGCTCAGCGAGGACATCCTCTGGGGGGAGCTGCGAAGGACCTCGAGGCATCTGGTCGGGCACGTCGAGTCCCGCGGATTCAAGGTCGCGAGGTGGATGGCTGCGTCGAACGACTCGGACAAGAGCGCCATACTCCTCGTGCCCGAGATCTCCAAGCTGCCGGGACTTGAGCAGCGGATAGGACCGACCGTGGACAGGAGGGAGGACGTCCGCGCGTTCCTCGACTCGAACAAGAGAGAGTCGACGCTCGTCTGGGTCGATGACGCTGCGAGGGTCAGAGTGCTCAGGCCGAGGCCATACACTGAGCTCACGAAACTCTTGGACGACATCGTGCGGGGAAAGGCCGGACCCACCGGTGCGTCGAAGGAGGTCGGCGCCGGGTTGAAAAGGAGCGCCGAAGTCCTGCGAGGACCGCAGCTCGCCCGTGTCGCTCGCTCGAACGCCTGGCTCGAAGCTGGCCTGAAGGAAGTCACAACTGATGCCATCGGAACGCGCGAGTCTTGACCTGCTGGTCAGGACGCCCTTCATCCAGATCCTGACCTACCCTAGGATATCGCTCCCGGTCGCAAGAGCCCGCATCAAGCAGCTTCAGAAGCTGGAGGTCGAGGAGCTGATCTTCGAGGGCAGGGTGCGCATCGGAAGGCTCGGAGTCCTGGGGCTTGGCACGGTCGGGGTGGTCGTGCGCGCAAGTGCGGGTGGGCGAGACCTGGCTCTGAAAATCCGCAGGACGGACGCGAACAGGCCGAACATGGACGAGGAAGCGAGGCTGACAGAAATGGTGAACAGGCTAGACATCGGGCCCGCAGTCGTCTCCCATTCCAAGGACTTCATTCTCATGCAGCTCCTCGAGTTTCAGGAGCTCATCGACTGGCTCAAGGGCCTCGAAGGGCCCGGGAAGAGGCAGCGCGCAAGAGAGCTAGTCCACTCCATCCTGAATCAGTGCAGGAAGTTGGACATCATGGGCGTCGACCACGGTCAACTTAGCAACCTCCGCAAACATGCCGTCGTGGCCGACGAACGACCTTGGATAATCGACTTCGAGTCAGCCGGCACCTCGCGCAGGCCCAGGAATGTCACTACCGCAGCTCAATATCTGCTCGTAGGCGGACGCCTCTCGCCACTAATGAGAAGGACCCTGGGCATCAAAGACAGAGAGTCGGTCGTCCGACTCCTGTCTGCCTACAAAGCAGACATGACCGACTACACATACGCGAAGCTCCTCGAGCACCTGAGGATCGCCTGACTTCCTCCTCCATCATGAATCGCACTGATTGCTAATCTTTAAACCAACTCCGCCCTCGCCCTACTTTCACGGGGCCGTCGTCCAGGCCACAATCGTGGGGACTGGGCCTATGGCAGGCTCACCCAAAGTTTGGTCAAGGATACTAGCCTGGGGCGCTAGCGAGCGCCGGTTCAAATCCGGCCGGCCCCATCATCGCACGTTCCATCTCTCATACCCCATCTCGCTTGCGAGCTGACAGAAACTAGCCGGAAAACTAAACCCTTTAATACGTCCTATATCGGATAGACGATATCTGATACCAGATATGGGCGAAGCAAAAGACTTGAGAGAGGATGACCAGAGTGGCTCCAAAGACGACACGCAGCCGGGTCGCTGGGGACATAGCGCCTGGAAACAGAGTCGGCTCCAAAGGAAGATAGACCAGCTCCATCGAATCCACGAACTTCAACGCATGCAGTTTGGGCAGCGCGGGTTTCTCCGCCCCCAGATACTGGAACTCTTCGAGCGCGGGCCCATGAACGGGGTAGACGTCATGAACAAACTGCAGGAGGAGAGCCGCGGATGGTACAGGCCGAGCCCCGGGTCCATCTACCCGCTGCTCGAGCAACTGGAGAAGGACGGGCTCATAACGAAAAACAAGGACGGAAAATTCGAGCTCACCTCGGCGTACGCCGAACTGTCGGGGGGTGCGAAGGACCTGGCGAGCGCCCTCTCCTCCCTGGAGAGCAACGTCTCGTATCTCGAGGACCTCCAGAAGTCTGAAGGAGCGCGCCTTTCGGCGAACGCGGACAGGATAGAGAGGCTTGTCAAAAGGATCCAGGGCCTGAAGGATTCCCTGGAACAGGAGAAGAGCCGGCAATGATGCAGCAGGCCAAGGTCCAGGGTGGCGCTGCAGGCGGGCAGGTCGGCGAACTGGCCATAGAAGCCAAAGGGTTGGTCAAGACATTCGGGGACAACCGCGCCGTCGACGGGGTAGACCTCTCTGTTCCGACAGGATGCATCTACGCCCTCCTGGGGCCGAACGGCGCGGGAAAGACGACCATCATCAACATGCTCACCACGCTTCTGAAGCCGGACAGCGGGAGCGCCAAGGTATTCGGACACGACGTCGCTCAAGAGACCCAGGTAGTCCGCCAGCTGATCAGCGTGACCGGCCAGAGTGCGGCCGTGGACGAGAGGCTCTCGGCCTCCGAGAACCTGACCATCTTTGGGATGCTCCTCGGACTCACCAAATCGGAGGCGAGCAAGAGGGCCGATGAGCTGTTGAAGGAGTTCGGACTCGAACACGAAGCGAAACGTACGCTGGACAAGTTCTCCGGAGGGATGCGGCGCAGACTCGACCTTGCCTCGAGTCTCATCGTCCAGGCGCCTCTCATTTTCTTGGACGAGCCCACGAGCGGGCTGGACCCTCGCACGAGGATTCAGATGTGGGAGTCCGTCCGCCGGCTGGTATCCTCCGGGTCGACAATCCTCCTCACCACTCAATACCTCGACGAGGCGGATCAGCTTGCAGATAGGATAGGAGTCATCGACCATGGGAGGCTCGTGGCCGAGGGCACTTCTCACCAGCTGAAGGCAACAGTGGGAAGAGCGACTCTGAACCTTGGACTCGCGGACGAGAAGGACGCACAAGAGGCTGCCCGAATCGCGCAGGCAGTGCTCGGGGTGAAAGTCTCCCCGCCACAGGCGACCTTGGTCACAGCGCCGATTGCCGACTCTGACCGCGTGACCGACCTGCTGGTCGCGTTGCGCGACGCCAAGATACGCCTCGCGACGGTTAGCGTCCAGGAGCCGACCTTGGACGAGGTCTTCATGGCACTGACGGGGGGAGCTGGCAGGGATGTACAGGGAGGGGATGGAGCGAGTTGACGGATCAGATAGTTCCTGGGGGACAGAGGAAGCTCAAGAACTACGTACCCCTCATGACGACGATCAGTAACTCGCTGACCATGGCCTATCGGACGTTGCTCCTAATCCGCCGCACGCCGCAGCAGCTCTTCGACGTCACCATCCAGCCCATCCTCTTCACGCTGATGTTCACATTCCTGTTCGGAGGCGCGATTTCAGGGAGCGTGTCAGGATATCTCCCGATCATCATCCCGGGCATCCTCGCCCAGACGGCCATCACGGCGTCGATGGCAACGGGCGTCCAGCTGCGAGAGGACATGGACAAGGGCGTTTTCTATCGTTTCAAGTCCATGCCAATCGCGCGCATCGCTCCGCTCACAGGGCCCCTACTCGCTGACGCCGTTCGCTACTCCATAGCCACGGCCCTCACGTTCGTGATGGGATACCTTCTGGGCTTCAGATGGGTGAGCCTGGAGGGGGCCCTGCTTGCGGGCTTTCTCGCGGTCTTCGCCGCCTGGTGTCTGAGCTGGGTCTTCGCGCTCCTAGGAGTCGTCATGAAGACCGCGCAGGCAGTGCAGGGGATTTCGGCTGCGGTCATCTTCCCGCTCAGCTTCCTCTCAGGCGCATTCGTTCCGACCAAGACTCTTCCTTGGTGGCTCCAGGACTTCGTGAACGTGAATCCGCTGACCTACGTCGTGAACGCTGTGCGGCAGTTGCTCACCTTGGGCACAGTGGGGGTTGACTTTTGGCTCTCGCTCGCCGGTTCGGTGGGGCTGGTTCTGATCTTCGCCCCAATGACCTTGCGAGCGTACATGCGCAAGGCGTAGCTCAGTCGTGGGAAGAACGGAGGGGCGGCCTCTGCACGAGTTGCAAAGTGTAAGTGCCTAGGCTGTGACCGAAGTGCTCCTTCTGGCCAACGACGCCTGAGCGGCCGCGAGTCTCGCGACGGGAACCCTGAACGCTGAGCAGCTCACGTAGTCCAGGCCGGCCTCGTTGAAGAAGGCTATGCTGGCCGGGTCGCCCCCGTGCTCCCCGCATATGCCAATCTCAAGCCCCGGCTTCACCTTGCGACCCTCCTCCACTGCGACCCTTACCAGCCTGCCTACCCCGGAGCGGTCGATGGTGTCGAACGGGCTTCTTTCGATAAGGCCCAGCTCCATGTACCTCGGGATGAACTTCGCCTCGACGTCGTCCCTGCTGAACCCGAACGCG
>JASIEW010000140.1 GCA_030045755.1 Nitrososphaerales archaeon | reverse complement strand
ACGAACCATTTTTTTCAACCTCTAGCAAGGTAAATCAACAATCCTACACAACACTAGACCTACAACGATGACTGAAGACACAGCCACGGAAGAGGAAAGTCAAACAAATGCTTTCACTCTCTATTATGGCATGAGTGATGCACCATTACCGGATTATCGAGGGCTAGGAGATGTATCCGGGCCTCGACTCGCGTCTTGGCTGAGTCGTGCCCTCTCGAGCCTGTTCTGAGATCGCCTGGAGCTGGCTGATCACCTTCTGTGTTTCGATGGCCTTTTCCTGCAGCTTCGAGGTGTCTATCTCGACGCCGACGAGTTTCGAAAGGACCTCCAGGACAGCCTTCGAAGCGCCCGCGTCCACCACATACCCGGAGGTCTCGCCGAGCAGGCAGGCCCCCTCGAGCCCTCGCAACGCTGCTATTCCAATCAGGAGACCGTTCATCCCGCTGATTCCCCCGTCCTTCATCAAGGTCGCCCCCTTGGCTGTCAGCGCCGCGAGCATCTCTTTCGAGGTCGCGGAGCCGTACACCTTCGGCGAGTCTGCGAACGATCCTGTGATGTACGCGGCCAAAGTGAACACCCTCTTCACTCCCTCGCGGGCCGCGAACTTCACGACCGCCTCGGAGAGCTGGTACTCGCCCTCCGACGTCGAGGGCTGGGCGTCAGCGGTGAAGACGAAGACTCCCCGGCCTTTGTCGGCCTGTGAGAAGAAGAGCTCCCCTTTCAGTGTCTCTGCCAAGCCGTCCTCGTTCACTATGGCCTGGGGCGGGAAGTCTTTGCTCGCGAATTCAGCGACCTTCTCGAGCTTGAGCACTTCTACGAGGTGATCCGCCGCGAGCTTGCCCACATATCCGCTGCCCGGAAGGCCGCAGATCAAGACAGGGTTCGTAGCCTTGGGGGTGCTCAGAACCTTCTCGGTCACGCCCGTGTCCATCGTCAGTCGTCCCTTTTGCGGAATCTTTCGCTGATGTCGACGAACTTGCCTTTGTCCTCGACCTTCATCGAAGTCTGAAGACGGAACCTCAGCCCTACCTGCCTGAAGATGGAGAGAAGCTCGCCCCCCGATATCTTCTCCCTTAGCCTGCCGTCTCTGACCATCCCGGCGAGCTCGCTGACCACCCCTTCGGTCTCCTTCGGATAGAACTGGTATGCCGCATCTAGGACCTCGTCCCCCCTGTCGTACAGCATCGTCTGCAGTACCTCCTTGTCGCTCTTCTCTCGCTTCTCCGATGGGGTTGCAGCCCTGATCCTCCGCCTCATGGCTTCCATCTTTCTCTGTTCGAGTAGCTTGAGGTCGGCGTCCTCCTCCATGTCTGGCCGTCCGCGCCCGCCGGCGATAAAACACTTGCTGGTTCGAGGGGTCGTGACTGCGGCGACCAGAAGGCGGCTCGCTTCGGTCTTAAATATCGCCGTCCGCGGAGGAACCGCGAACAGAGCTGTCGAGTTTAGCAACGGGCCGATCACAGAGGGGGGTCTGACGGCTTGCGCGTTTCCCTAGTGTCCCGTCGGACGCCGCCCCTGTTCTTCGCGGCGACGTGCCTGATCCTCGTAACGATTCTGTTGGCAAGGGCGACTTCTGCGACCGCCGCGGTAGCCTCGTCGACGATAACCGTGGGCACCAACCCTGAGGACGTGGCCATGGACACGTCCAACGGCTACCTCTACGTCACCAACTACGAGTCGAACACCGTCTCGGTGATAAATCCGTCCACGAACGCGGTCGTGGCGACGGTGGACGTGGGCGTGTGGCCGGAGGGGATCGCCTTCGACTCGTCCAACGGGTACCTGTATGTGGCGAACAACGACGGGGACTCGGTATCGGTCATCTCTGGTTCGTCCAACACAGTGGTGAAGACGATCAGCGTGGGAGCTGCGCCCGAGGGCGTCGCGTACGACTCGTCCAACGGAGAGATTTACGTCGCGAACTACGGCACAGGGGGGAAGAGCGACGTGTCTGTGATTTCAGACTCGTCGAACACGGTCGTCGCGACCGTGTCCACGGGGGCCGGCCCTACCCAGACGCTCTTCGACCCTGTCAACGGCTACGTGTACGTGACTTCTTGGGGCTCGGACACCGTGGACGTCATAACGACCTCCTCGAACACCGTGGAGACTGCGCCCATAACGGTCGGCTCGGAGCCTGACGGGCTGGCGGTCAACCCGTCCAACGGGGACGTCTACCTTACGGACCACGGCTCCTCCAATCTTGTCGAGGTCATATCGGGGTCGTCCAACGACGTCATTGGGACAGTCTCGCTGGGGACAGGGACGGCTCCAGCGTCTCTCGCCTTCGATTCCGCGACAGGGGTACTCTACGTAGCCGACAGCGGTAACGACTCGGTCTCGCTGGTGGCCGTGGCCAACGACACAGTGCTGCGCAGCGTCGCTGTCGGGTCCGACCCCCAGGGGATAGCGTTCGACTCGGCGAACTCTGATGTCTACGTGGCCGACTATGGGTCCGACACGGTCTCCGTGTTCGGCCCGTCCGTCGTCACGGTCACTTCGTCGAGCATGTCGAGCTCCACGTCCTCGACGCCGTCCACCGTGCAGACCACCTCGTCCTCGTCCACGAGCTCCAGATCGACGACGATTACACCGACGACGTCGGCGAGCAGCTCGACCTCCACCAAGAGCAGCGTGCCTGAGTTCCCGACGGACCCGGCGCTGGCGTTCCTGGTGTCGTGTGCTGTCGTAGGCGTGTACCTGGTCGCCAGGCGTTCAAGTCAGCGCCAATCGGGCGGACGCGCAGGGCAGGTCGGGTAGGCCGAAGCAAGCGCGGCCTTCCTATACCCGTCACCGTCCGTTCCATCTTAACAGACTGTCGACCTCATGCATCGGTTTATCCCGGATTGAGTAACAACCTCTGACGGCTCCGGTCTCCGCTTGAGCGATGCCGTCCTTAACACGACGGGGACCGGGACGGGTTCGTGACGGGAGCGCAGAGAATCTGCGAGGCAAAGTCCAAGGTAGACGCGGTGTCTATCAGGCAACGACGCTTGACGTCGAGATGCTCTCTATGGCTGCGTGATCTTGATTGACTGAGTCGGACAGGATGTCTCGCACGCCATGCAGAAGATGCAGTCGCTCTCTCTGACGGGCTCGGACTTGTCGCTCCTGTACTGGTTCCATTCGTCGCCTCCTTGCTCAAGGACCTTGTCCTTTCCTGTCCCGGCTTGGCCAGGGTTGAGGAGCCATTCGAAGAC
>JASIEW010000139.1 GCA_030045755.1 Nitrososphaerales archaeon | reverse complement strand
TGCCCTTCATGTCCTTGATGACTCCGGTGTTCAAGTTGGACGTTGGGCACACCTCCAGCACCGCCCCGCTTTGCTCCAGGAGCTCCATCGTCCCCTCGTCCTCCGTGGCCCTCACCCCGTGGCCTATCCTGTCCGGTTGCAGATGCTCTATGACCTCCCTGACGGAGTAGTGCCCCTCGTCCTCGCCCGCGTGCACGGTGAGGCCTAGGCCTTCCTTCCTCGCCCTCCTGAAGAGCGCAGCATAGTCCGCGTAAGCAAACCCCTTGCTCGCCGGCCCCGCCATGTCGATTCCTACAACGCCGCGTGACGAGAACTTCACGGCTTTCTCGAGCAAGACCTCGTTCATCCTTCTCGTGAACGTCCTGTCCAGGCAGACTATGATGCCCGTCTTGACAGGATACTCGAGCGAGGCCCTGTCGATTCCCCTGACCGCCGCCATCATGATGTGGTCCAGGTCCTGCTCTCCTCCCCTGTTCCTCTTCATCGGGTTGAACCTGAGCTCGAGGAGGGTGATGTTGTTCTTGCGGTACGCCCCAGCTATGGTCTGGTACACGGAGCGCTCCACGGCTATGGGGCTCGACTGGATCAGTTCCGTCCAGCGGAACAGTGATAGGTACTCGTCGAACGACTTCTCCCTTCCCGGAGTCACTGTCACGAGGTCGACGAACTTCCAGTAGTCCTTTGTCGGGAGTCTTATCCCCTGGGCATGCGCAACCTCCCACATGACCGCGGGGTCGACCGAGCCTCCGAGGTGCACGTGGAGCTCGGCCAGCTTGGTGCCGTCGGGGAGCGACATCGTTCTCACTGGGGTTCGATCGTCGCGGGCGGCTTCGAGGAGATCAGGTACGCGACTGCGACGACCCCCTCCACTTCGTTGGTCAGCCTCGTCGAGATCCTCTCCAGGACTTCGGGCTGCATCCTGCTCCAGTCCGCCGTCATCGCGTCTACAGATTCGACGACCTTGACCGTGACCTGATGCCCGAGCCTCCTCTCGTCTCCGAGGACGCCGGTCACGGTGTCGTCTCCCACGTAGGCGAACGCCTGCCACACCCTGTCGTACAGGCCCTCCTGTTCCAGGACCTCCTCCACCACCCTGCTTGAATCGCGCGCAATCCTGAGCTTGTCTTTCGTCACCTCTCCTATGACCCTGACGGCCAAGCCCGGGCCAGGGAACGGATGCCGGGCTGTCATCCTCTTAGGCAAGCCCAAGATCGCTCCGAGCTGCCTCACCTCGTCCTTGTACAGGTCCCTTAGCGGCTCCACGACGCCCATCGAGAGGTCGGAAGGCAGCCCGCCTACGTTGTGGTGGGTCTTGATCACCGAGGCTGGCCCGGAGGACCTCCCGCTCTCTATCACGTCCGGGTACAGCGTCCCCTGCGCGAGGTACTCGAACGGCCCTCTCTTGGAAGCGTATCTCTCGAACTCGTCGGCGAAGGCTCTCCCGACCCTCTTCCTCTTCTCTTCGGGGTCGCTGATGCCTTCCAGAGCCTTCAGGAACCTCCGAGAAGCGTCCACGAACTCGACGTGAACCCCCAGGTCGCGCCCCAGGAAGTCCTTGACGTCGTCCGCCTCGCCCGCCCTCAGCAGGCCCGTGTCTATGAAGACGCACTTCAGCCTCGCCCGTATCGCCTCGTTGAGAAGGGCCGCGGTGACCGACGAGTCCACCCCGCCGGACACGGCGCAGAGGACGCTTCCCTTCAGCTTGGAGAGCTGCGAGACAGACCTCTTCCGGAACTCCTCCATGCTCCATGTCCTCTTGGCCCTGCAGACGCGGAGGGCGAAGTTGGAGAGAACGGTCTGGCCCTCTTCGGTGTGCGAGACCTCAGGATGGAACTGGACCCCGTAGAGCGGCCCTGTCGACGAGGCCACGGCCGCATAGGGGGAGTTGTCGCTGGCGGCTATCGTCCTGAGAGTCGGAGGCAACGACTTCGGCGAGTCCGTGTGGCTCATCCAGCAGGAGAGGCTCTCCCTTTTGATCCCTTCGAAGATCCCGCTCCTTTCGAGGATTCTGACGGAGGACCGGCCGTATTCGCGCTTGCCTGACCTGCCTACCCTGCCTCCATAGGCCCTTACCAAGAGCTGGTGGCCATAGCAGATGCCCAGGATAGGGATGCGTCCCCTGAATATGTTCTGGTCGGGCTGGGGCGCGTCCTTCGCGTAGACGCTCGCCGGACCGCCAGAGAGCACGGCGCCGGCGACGCCCATCTTCGTGAGCTCGTCGAGGCTGGTGGAGTGGGGCACCAGCTCGGAGTAGACTCCCAGTGCCCTTATTCTCCTGCAGATGAGGTGCGCGTACTGCCCTCCGAAGTCTAGGACGGCTATGCCCCCGGACAGGTCGCCCTTCAAACTGTCACGCCTTGACTTCAAGAGAGTGCGCGCCAAGCTCCTCCGCGCCTGTCGCGCTCACCACTCCGAACCTCGCCTTGTCCCACATCCCTTTGACGTCCCTCGCGCCCGCATATCCGAAGGCCGCTCTCAGGCCGTTCTCCATCGTGGAGACGACCCCGCTCGCGGGCCCCACGTAGGGGACGTATGCCTCGACCCCCTCGTCGAGCCCCTTCGCCGGCACGCTGTATCTGTCCAGTGCGAACCTCACCTTTCGGGCTGCGGCGCTCGCCAT
>JASIEW010000138.1 GCA_030045755.1 Nitrososphaerales archaeon | reverse complement strand
TACGATGGGGTTCTGTTTCGAGATCTCTCGCTCGAGAAAGACGAGGAGCATCGTTTCCGAGGGTTACCTGCTCGGAGACCTCGCCTACGCGAAGGTCAGGTTCGAGATGCGAAAGAGCAAAGCTTACCCGGCGTTGCTGTCTCTGTGTCGCTCAATACTCAGGGACGAGAAGATGAGGCCAGACGTCTACCTGAGGCTAGAGGCGGGCGGAGGCACCATCGGCCGGAGACAGGCGCGCAAGGGGGACAGGGAACGCAACCTCGACGGCTACTTCAGGGAGCGCTTCTATTCAGCCATCGGCGAAGTCCACGGGGAGCTAGGCGAGACGGAGGTCGAAAGGATAACGACGGACGGCGACCCCGAGGCCACGTTCGAGAAAGTCGAGACGGCTCTGAAGCGGCGAGGTCTGTGGTGAGGGCTAAGGGCGGCATAGACTGGAGAGCGACTCTTGAAGCCGCGACCGGCGATGCCCAGGAAGCCGTCTCAAAGGTCGCGTCGAGCGGACAGAGGTCGGCGTCTGTGGGAGTCGGGGCGTCAGGCGATGTGACGCTGCTTGCGGACAGGGAGGCCGAGAAAGCGATTCTGCGGCAGCTTTCGAAGATCCCCGATACAAGGATAGTCAGCGAAGAAGAAGGCGACATCGGACCGCGAGACGCCGCCAGGGTCGCAATCGTCGACCCGCTCGATGGTTCCTCCAACTACCAGAGGGGCGTCCCGTTCTACTGTTCGTCCGTAGGGGTCGTCGAGGGGAAGACCCTGAGCGCCCTCAAGCACGCCCTGATCAGAGATCTTGTCAACGGCGACGTCTACTTCGCGGAGAAGGGGCGGGGGGCGAGCAGAAACGGCAGAAGCATCCGGACCAGCAGGGTGAAGTCGCTCGGCGCAGCGGTAGCGGGAGTCGACGTCAGCAGGGCGCCGGCCTCGGTCGTCAGGAACCTTGCAGGTCTCGTGTCTTCCGTGGGCAGGCAAGTGCACTTCGGCGCAAACGCCCTGGAACTCTGTCTGCTCGCCGAGGGTAAGATAGATGTCGTAGTAGACGTGAGAGGACGTGCGAGGCTTGTGGACGTCGCAGGCGGCCTTCTGATCGCCGGCGAAGCAGGCGCCCTGATATCGACTCCGCGAGGGTCACCCCTGAACCCGAGGCTTTCGAGCGGCAGCAGGTTCGACTTCGTCGCTTCGGCAAACGAAGAGCTGCACCGGCTCGTGCTTCGCGAGCTGGAACTACCTCGCAAGCCTTAGCGCGAGCTCGGGCTCCCCGCGCGAGGAGATGAACACCCCGTTCACCTTCCCCCTGTTGCTTGCGAGGGCGTCTCGGAACTTCGAGGCGTTCCTTATGCCGGCCGAGGCCCCCGACGCCTTGAGCTCCGAGAGGACCGCGCTGGAGACCTTGAAGCCGAACCTTCGGGACAGCTTTGCGGCGTCGTTGAACGAAAGGAAGGGGAACACGTTGTGAAGGACAGGCGACCGTATGCCCTCCGAGCGGAGCCGGTCGATGAGCAACAGATAGTCCTCTGGCTCGCCGGCGAATATCTGGGACAGGAACACGTCCGAGGTCGCGCGCTCTCTTCCTCTGATCACCTCCAGGTACTTCTCGTCCTCGATCCTCGTAAGGTCGATCGGTGTCAGGAGGCAGAGGTGCTCCGCCCCCACGCTCCCTTGGACCTCGCGCGCAAGCCGGACCAGACCCGACACGCCAGGGACGTCGTAGACGTTGCGGGGAGCGTCCTTCGGCCCCGAAGGAAGCGGATCGCCTCTGACCAGGATCAGGTTGTCCATTCCGAAGAAGAGCGCCGAAGACACGGCCTCCTCCAGAGCCTTCCTGTTCCTGTCCCTGGAGCAGACAGTCGGGGCGAGCTCGAGCCACTGAAACCTCTGCTTGAGCTGGACGGCCGTCAGGACGGAGTCCAGGTACCTGCGCGAAGGCGTGTTCAGGTCGGCGACATGGAAGGCGTCGAAGTACTCCCCCAGTATTTCGAGCCTCTCGCACAGCCAGGAGAACTGGTACTCGAGCGAGCGCGGCTCGGGGGCTGATGAGAACCCCGGAGGCCAGAGCTCCACCGTCTGGAGGAAATCGGTGCTTCCCAGAAGCCTCTTCAGCAATCCTGGTTTCCCCTAACCCCTCGGCGTAAGGAGCGGCTGGTCCTGCCTGTAGTCCAAGCCGTTGTGAAGGGCAGTCTCCGCCTTGCCTAGCTCGAGAGCCACGTAGCCCAGGTGCAGCATGCCTAGCTTGTCGCCTTCGAGCAGGCCGTCGGCCAGGATTTTGCGTATGATCTTGTCAGCGTAGTCCCCCGAGATCCTGCGCTTTGGGACGTTCTGATAGTCGACCAGGCTCAGGACGATCCTCCCCGCGCCCCTGTCCACGAGTATCCTGAACTTGCCCCGCGGGTCGTACGACGAGGGCCTCAGCCTCTCCGAGTGGGTGGCGACCTCGACCTTGGTCGGCGAGGACCCGTAGAAGTACTCGTCCCTTGCCAGGGTTATGTTCACGTCCTTCTCATAGGCCGCGCTGAGCGGCAGGTTGCGCTGCCCGCACGCCGGATGCAGGAACGACACCCTGTCTTCGCCGACGCCCTTGCAGACCTCAGCTATGAGGCCCCTGACCTCGTCGACGCTCTCCACTCTGGGCTCGGTCTTCGTCAGGCCGACCCCCAGGGTCTGGTCGTAGTTCTTCCTCGAGGCGACCTCCGTGAGCCGAGGCGTGAGGGTGAAGTCCAGGCTCAGGACGTCGACGTCGAAGCCGGTCAGCTCCTCGAAGATCCCCGATGTGTCTCCGCACACATGCAGTATGATCGGCTTGTCGAGCTCGGCCCTGAGCTCTTCGTAGATCTTCGGGAGATAGTCGGGCCTCGCCGAAACGCTCGAATATCGCGGCGCGTCGAACTGGAAGTATCCCACATACGGCGCGATGGACTTCGCCTCCGGTATGACTATCTCCCTGAGGATCTCGAAGGTCAGCTCGCGCGTGTCCTTGTTGGTGGCGTTCTGGACGCCCGTCGCAAGAGTGTAAGGGTCGGTGATCGGCTCCTTGGCCTTGAGGAGCTTGCCTCCCGAGCCTGGGACGCTCACGTCGTCTATCAGCTCGTAGAGGTGCTTCACCTCGTCGAGTCTGAGCGGTTCCCTCCTCTTCAGGTCGGACACGACCTTCCTCCCAGATCCGATCGACTCGACCCCTTCGACCTTCGCCGGGTCCAAGTAGAGGTTCAGAAAGTCGAATGGCGTCTGGCCCGTCGACGGGACTTCGACTCCCGCGCTGACCTGGTCCCTGAAGGCTCGCTCGGTCGTCTTCAGGAAGGGGCTGAACACGCTGGACCCCTCTTCCTTCTTCTGTCTGCGGAGATAATGCTCGACCTCCGCCTCGCTCGCGAAGACCGGATAGCTTCCGATGACCGTGGTCTTTGGCGCGGGCAACTCAGGAGCCTCCCGTGAGATACGGCGTCACGTCGATTCCCTGCTCCTTCCCGACGACCTGCAGCGCCATGTCCCTTCCCCTGTGAACGCTGAGACCGATCTCCCACATCGTGCTCAGGCTTAGGTTGCGCAGCCCGCAGTCGAGCACCGGCTGCACCTTCCAAGGGTCTTCGAGCACCTTGACGGCATAGAGTATCCTGTCCCTCACCAACTCGGGGGCCGGCTGCACGGCGCCCTCATACGTGGAGGCGACCCCGACTCCCACCACCTGGCCCTTCCTGAGCCCGTACTCCTTGAACTGTTTCAAGGACTCGAACCCTGGGCCCCTGCGCTCCTCGTCGGTCGTCCCGAGCCTCTCCGTGTCGTGGCTGGACATCTCCAGGCAGAACTTCTCCAGCCGGGGGACTTCGAGGAGATAGGGGACGTAGAGCGAGTAGTCTTGGAGGCAGTTGTGGATGAAGTACCTGACGTTCGGCAGACTGGGCGTTATCTCCTTCAGGGCCTCGATGTAGGATGGCGCGGACAGGCCCTGCTTTGCGAGGAGCGGCCTGTCGAACTCCTTCTCCTCCCCAGCGACGATGAAGTTGTCGTACTGCACTGCTATCGTCTTTCCGGGCGGTGCGTTCTCGGAGAGCGCCCTCACCCTGTTCAGAGTCACGCTTCGCGCGAACTCGAGCGTAGCCTCGTGGTCTGCCGCGAGGCTCGCCAGGACCTCGCTCCTTCCGGAAGACAGCTCCCGCCCATAGTAGTACAGGTTGTCGTTCGCTCTGACCTCGCAGTGGGGATCGGTTATCGGAAACCGGATCTCCTTCTTCGCGAACCTCGCGACCCTCTTCAGCTCGTCGACGTGCCTGTCGGAGTTCTTGTAGGTGATCTGGGCCGAGATCCCTGAGGGTTTCCAGAACCTGTATCCATAGGAGCGCTGCCACTCTTCGGACCTGGTCAGCCCGCCCACGTCGGCCGACTCCCAGTCGACCATCTCCGTCCTCGGCCACTCGAGGTCGAAGACCCAGTTGTAGCCGAGCTTCTCAAGCGTCCTTACGGCGAGCTCCGTCAGGAAGAGAACCGACTCTTCTGCCTCCGGATGCCCCTCCTTTACCAGCGAGGCGTATCTTGCCGCCAAGGATGGGTCTACGCCACGGACGAAGGCCGACACCCTGCGGGAC
Source organism: Nitrososphaerales archaeon (assembly GCA_030045755.1). The sequence continues at coordinate 1,926 of JASIEW010000138.1, read as the reverse complement.
TGCTCCTCTGAGATTTCCTTGTCCGCCAGTAGCCCTACAAGCCCGGGGTCCCTCGGGCCGCTTCCGATGTCCATCGTTGCGAAGAGAGGGTCGGTCAAGCGCGGCCCTCCGCCAACCCGACTGCGCCAGCGAGGTTCCTCATCCTCGCGACTGCCTGGGGATAGGTCTGGAGTCCGTCGTAGTCTTGGCTCGGTGAGATGGTCAACAGCGCGGACTCCGCCAGTTTCAGGGACCGGGCCGCCTCCAGGACCCTCCGGGCCAGGATCTTCGGCTCTTCCTGCAAGAGATCGGAAGGGAGTTTCCTGGTTGAGTTCTGGATGCCGAGCACCAGGTTCTTGGTAACCCTCTCGCCGCCGAGGGCGGACAGGGGCGTATTGAAGTCGAACCCCACGTCTGTGACTCCCGACTCCAGCAGCGCGGGCACCATCCGCGACGCGTCGTCGGAGTGGAGATAATATGCCGACCTCCCTCTGAATCCTTCGAAGATGGTCGCAAGGCTCTCTACCAGGGTCCGCTCCAGCCCTTCGAACAGTCTTCCCGCGAACCTCTTGCTTGGCAGGAAGGCGTCCGTCAGCTGGATGTATTCGTAGCCGAGTCCTGAGAGTTCCTTCACGTCGGCCCTGAGGACTTCGCTGAAGTCGCGGCAGATCTCGGCCCGAGTCCCGTAGGACGTGTTCTCGCAAGCCAGCGCGAAGGAGACCGGAGAGGGCAGGATGGCCTTCCTCTTGCAGCCCTTCGGGAATTGAGAAGTAAGAAGCGTCCGTGAGATTGTGCCGCCGTGTGCCCTCACCCTGCCCTCGACGAGCGGCGTGTGGTAGTACGAGTTCCTGGTCCCGGGATACTTGTCGATGTTCCCGGTAGACCTCACTCCGTCGACGGTCCCGACGTACGACGAGAAGACGTCGAGCTGTCCGAACCCCCCCTCGGTCAGGTACTCATAGCCCAGGTCGATCTGCTCCCTGACCAGGTCCCTGGCCGCCGCCTCCCTTGCACTCTCCATCGCCTCCGAGTTTGACTGCGTCCGCTCGCGCGTGAACCTCCTAGCTGCGACTGTCAGAGGCTTGTTCCAGGAGAAGCGCCCTGAAAGCTGAACCGAGATGGCCCTGGGGCTGGTTTTCTCGCGCCCCTTGGTCAGGAAGCTGGTAGCTTCCGTTTCAACTCATCCGCCTTGTCTGTCTTCTCCCATGTGAAGTCCGGGTCGCTCCTGCCGAAGTGGCCGTAGCACGCGGTCTTCCTGTAGATCGGCCGAAGGAGGTCCAGGTTCCGGATTATCATGCCCGGCCGCATGTCGAAGACCTCCGTTGCCGTCTTGGTGATCCGTTCGTCCGAGACCTTGCCTGTGCCGAGGGTGTCGACCATGAAGGACACGGGCTTTGCGACCCCGATCGCGTATGCTATCTGTACTTCGCACTTCTCGGCCAGGCCCGACGCCACGATGTTCTTTGCGATGTAGCGCGCCATGTAGTTCCCTGACCGATCTACCTTCGAAGGGTCCTTCCCTGAGAAGCACCCTCCGCCGTGCGAACCGACGCCTCCGTACGTGTCCACGATGATCTTGCGTCCGGTGAGCCCCGAGTCGGCGAGGGTGCCGCCTATCACGAACCTCCCGGTCGAGTTGACGAGGATCTTCGTGTCGCCGTCGATCAGCCCTTTGGGCACCACGTGCTTGACGACCTTCTCCGCGACGTCCGCCGAAGTCACCTTCTCGTCCACATCCTCCTGGTGCTGTGCGGCGACCACTACTGTGTCGACGCGGACCGGCTTGCCGTTGTCATATTCCACAGTGACTTGCGACTTGCCGTCGGGTCTCAGATACGGGAGCAACTTCTGCTTCCTCACGTCTGCGAGCCTGTGGACGATGTCGTGCGCCAGCATTATCGGAAGAGGCATGAGCTGAGGCGTCTCCTTCGTGGCGTAACCGAACAT
>JASIEW010000137.1 GCA_030045755.1 Nitrososphaerales archaeon | reverse complement strand
TCCCCTGTGTACTTCCTTGTGCCGCTGTCGGCGCGGTCGGCGTTCGAGCACCCCAGCGGGTGTTCGAACAGGTGCCTGTGGTAGTCCTTTCTGTAGGCGTAACACGTCAGGCGGAACGCGCCCGGCAGGGGGACGATCAGAATCGTCGGGCTGTAGAACGGGTCGATGTAGCCTTTGAACTGGGCGACAGGGAAGGCGGTCAGCGCCCAGAACCCGACAGCCAGTATAGCGATGAACGACCAGAGCCGCCAGTTCGCCTCCACAAGCTCGTATGGAAAGAGGACCTTCCAGTTCCAGTTCAACGAGTCGCCCTTGGCAGGGCAGACCTGCGAGGTGCTAAAAGGCCTTGCCCGCGTGTGCTAGTGCGTATGGTCGGACGTCTCAGCGTCCTCGTACTGGGCGCCCAAGTACCCGTAAACGCCCGTTTTCAGTACCTTCATGCCCAGCAGGGCGCACTTGATTCTGGAGGGGCCGAGGTCTGACGTGCCCAACAGCTTGAAGATGTCCTCCTTTGAGAGCTCCTTCGCCCACGTCAGCGGCTTTCCTTTGGCCAGCTCCGTGAGCATGGAAGTCGACGCCTGGCTGATGGCGCAGCCCTTGCCTGTGAACCTGATCTCCTCTATCTTCTGCCCTTCGCCCACCTTGATCTGGATGTCGACCTCGTCTCCGCAGAGCGGGTTGGTGTCGTGCGACTCGATCTCGAACTTCTCGAGCTTGCCGAAGTTCCTTGGGTTCCTGTAGTAGTCCAGGATGAGCTCCCTGTATATGTCGGCGCTGCTCAAACCTTGAAGATTGCACCCGCCTTTTCCAGGCCTGCTTTCAGGGCGTCCACGTCGTCGTAGGAGTTGTAGAGGTAGAGGCTTGCTCTGCTCGTAGCGGGGACGTCGAGCCACTTCATCAGAGGCTGCGCGCAGTGGTGGCCTGAACGGATCGCTATCCCCTGCTCGTCGAGGATCGTCGCCAGGTCGTGAGGATGGACGTCTGCCAGGTTGAAGGAGATCACGCCGCCCCTCCTCGTCAGGTCCGTGGGCCCGTATGGTTTGAACCCCTTGACCTTCGCGAGCTCGTCTAGGGCGTACCTCAGGAGCTTGACCTCGTGGTCGCGGACCCTGCTCATCCCCAGCCCTCCGAGGTAGTCGACCGCGGCACCGAGCCCGATGGCGTCGGCGATGTTGACCGTCCCCGCTTCGAACTTGTATGGCACGTCATTCCAGGTCGCGTGGTCGAGGAAGACCTCCCTGATCATCTCCCCGCCCCCCTGGAATGGTAGCATCTCCTCCAGCAGCTCCTTCCGGCCTACCAGGGCCCCTATGCCTGTCGGACCTACCATCTTGTGGCCCGAGAAGGCGTAGAAGTCCGCGCCGATTGACGCGACGTCGACGGGCATGTGCGGGACGGACTGCGCGCCGTCGACCACGGTGGTCGCCCCCGCGCGCTTGGCTTTCGCGCAGATGCTCGCGACGTCGTTTATGGTGCCGAGCACGTTCGAGCAGTGAGAGACGGCTACCAGCTTCGGGGACTGCCTGAGCAGAGCCTCGAGCTTGGAGACGTCGAGGGCACCTTCGGGCGTAAGGCCCACGAACTCGAGCCTGGCGCGCTTGCTCTGCGCGAGGAGCTGCCAGGGGACGATGTTGCTGTGGTGCTCCATGAGCGTCGTGACCAGGAGGTCGCCCTCCTTGACGAACTTCTCCCCCCACGCGAACCTGACGAGGTTGATGGCCTCGGTGGTCCCCCTCACGAAGACGAGGTCCTTGGCCCTCGCCCCGACGAACCGCGCCGTCTTCTCCCTCGCCGCCTCATAAGCGGCCGTCGCCTCCTCGCCGAGCGTGTGGACGGACCTGTGGACGTTCGAGTTGTACCTCGAGTAGTAGTCGACGAGGGCGTCGATCACCTGCTTAGGCTTCTGCGACGTCGCGGCGTTGTCCAGGTAGACCAGGCGCGTCCCTCTGACCTTCCTGCTTAGGATGGGGAAGTCTGCGCGGACCTTCTCGGCGTTCAGAGCCTCGGCTTCGAGCAAGAGAAACCTCAGAACTCCTTCAAACTTCGACGAAAATCGTTCCGCCTTCTATTTTAACATTGAAGCGCTTCAGCGGAGCTGTGGCCGGAGGGTTGAGAACCTCCCCGGTCCTGAGGTTGAACGCAGACAGGTGCAGCGGACACACGACCCTGTCTTCCATCATGAAGCCCAAGCCAAGGTCTGCTTCCTCGTGAGAGCACGTGCCGCTGACCGCAGACACCTCGCCCCCGACGTTGGACAGGAGTACCCTCACTTCCCCGACCATGACCGACATCATCGAATCTTCGGCGAGTTCGGACTGTTTCAGAGCCGGAGCGAAGTCGGCCAACCTGGTCCCTACCTGTACTTGTAGTGCCTCTCGAATATGTCTTCGGTCTGCTTGACCTCGGGCGTGGTCTCCCCCTCCTCCGCCAGGAGCGTCTCCCTGTCGACCAGCCGCCTCTTGACGCCGTCCCACTTCCCTTCGATCATGAACCTCGCGCCCTCCCTCGTCTGCTCTATCGGTATCCTGGAAAGGACCGGCTCGAAGAACCCGAGAACGACCATCCTCTTCGTCTCGTCGAGGGGAAGGCCCCTGGCCATCAAGTAGAACAGCTGCTCGTCGTCGATCTGCGCCACGGAGGCCGAGTGGGTCGCCTTGACCTCGTTGTTGTCTATCTCGAGGCCAGGTATCGCGTCCGACTTTGCAGTCCTGTCCAGGAGCATGGCGTGATGGGCCAGGTAGGAACGGGAGTTCTTCGCGGTCTTTACGATCTTGATCATTCCCTTGAATATCGACTGCGACTCGCCCTTCAGCACTCCCCTGGCCTGGGTCGAGCCCGTCGAGTCGGGCGAGTTGTGGAAGAGGTTCGTCTCGAAGTCGTACCTCTGCCTGGCGTCGGTGAAGAAGATCTCGAAGCCCTCCGCGAGGGAGCCCCTCCCGTTCAGCAGGAAGTTGGTCCTCGAACGGGAGACAGCACCCCCCAGCTCGAGGGAACTCGCGGTCGCGCGTGCGTCGTTGAGCGTCTCCACGTCCCTGGTAGAGATGTGGACGGCCTGTTCGTCGAGAAGCTGGATAGAAGAGAAGTCCACGTGGGAAGAGGGCCGCGCGCGTATCTCGACGGTGGACGCGAGCAGGGAGGGTCCGCCCGAGCCCTTGGAGTACAGCTCCTCGAGAAACACCAGTTTCGAGCTTTCCTCTGCGACGATGAAGGTCTGGTCGACGACCCCGGACCTCGGAGAGTCGAGGAGCAGCATCCTGCGGACTGGCCTGTCGACCGTGACATCCCGAGGCACGTACACCACGGTCCCGCAGTTGAAGAACGCGCCGACGAAGGCGGCGAACTTCTCGCTGCTCGGTTTGGCGAGTCTCTCTTCGAAGAGGGTCTTGAGCAGTTTCTCCTCCTTCCCCAGAGCCTCCTCTATGGAGAGGAGCTTCACCCCTCGCGAAGACAGGTCGTCGTCCAGCTCGGCGTGGACCTGGGTCTCGTTTCCTTGCAGCAGGATGTTCCGCTCCTTTCCCGTGAGGTATCCCTCGAAGAAGCGCCGGAAGTCGATCGGCGTGGTCTTGGGGGAGATCCCGAAGCCGCTCATGTCGACGCTGAAGGTGCTGACATACTTCGTGTACAGCGGGTTCAGCTCGGTCGGTAGCGACTTGAACTGGTCAAAGGACTCGAGCCTCGCGTCCCTGAGCCACTTCGGCTCGGAGCGCGACTCCGAAAGGGCAGACACGAGGTTCTCGTCGAACCTGCCCAACTCTGCCTGAGACATCGTGCTCCTCCGGTGGGCGGCCGCCCTCAGCCTACCGCGTTCGTCATCTCGAGGGACATCAGACGGTTGAACTCGACGGCATAGGTCATGGGGAGCTCCTTCGCGAACGGCTCGAGGAACCCGTTGACGACCATGCTCAAAGCGTCTCCTTCCGTCATCCCCCTCGCCATCAGATAGAAGAGCTGCTCCTCGCCTACCTTGCCGACGCTGGCCTCATGAGTCACGGTCGCGTCGTCCTCCTGTATCTCCATGTACGGATAGGTGGCGGTGGTGCTGTTCTCGTCCAGGAGCAAGGCGTCGCACCTTACCGTGGACTTCACGTTCGTCGCGCCTTTTGCGATGTGGAGCAGGCCCCTGTAGGCTGTGTGACCGCCGCCCTTGGAGACGGAACGGGATATGATCTTCGACGTCGTGTCCTTCGCCAGGTGTATCGCCTTTCCGCCCGTGTCTTGCACTTGGCCGGGGCCGGCGTACGCGACTGAGATTATGTCAGCCCTCGCCCTGGGCCCGAGTAGATAGATCGAAGGATACTTGCGCGTCAGCCTTGAGCCTCCGTTGAAGTCTACCCAGGACACCGTCGCGTCCTCGTAGGCGTGCGCGCGCTTCGTCACCAGGTTCAGCACGTCCTTCGACCAGTTTTGTAGCGTGGTGTACTTCACGAGCGAGCCCTTCCTTGCTACTATCTCGACGATTGCGGAGTGGAGAGACTGCGAGGAGTAGACCGGAGCCGAGCAACCCTCGATGTAGGTCACTTCGCTGTAAGGTTCACCGACGATCAGTGTCCTCTCGAACTGTCCCATGTTGCGCTCGTTGATCCTGAAGTAAGCTTGGAGCGGCATCGTCACCTTCACCCCCTCTGGGACGTAGACGAAGCTGCCCGCGCTCCACACCGCCGTCTGAAGTGCCGCGATGAAGTTGTCCTGGTACGGTACGACAGTGCCGAAATACTTCTTCATGATGTCCGGATACTCCTTCAGCGCTGTTACAGTATCGGAGAAGACTACGCCCTGTTTCTGGAGCTCCCCCTGGATGCTGTGGTACACAGCCTCGCTCTCGTAGATCGCTCCGACGCCGGATAGGAATTTCTTCTCTGCGTCCGTTATGCCGAGCTTATCGTAAGTCCGTTTGATGTACTCCGGGAGCTGCTCCCAAGATCCTGCCGCCTTCGCCGTGGGGTTGGCGTAGTAGGAGAAGCTCTGGTAGTCGATGTCGGCGAGGTCTGGCGCCCAAGCAGGCGGTTTCATGTCGAGGAAGTGCCTCAGGGCCTTCATCCTGAGCTGCTCCATCCACGCAGGCTCGTCGTGGAGACGCACTATCTCCTGTACGACCCGCTCAGACAGACCCTTGGTCCCCTTCACGACGTACTGGTCTATGGGATCGCTGAATCCGTACTTCTCTTTGTAATCGTCTGTTGCTGTTTCCGCCTTAGACGCCGTGTCCTGCTCGCCTCATTATAACATAAGTTATTTTTCCCCTTAAAAGCCTTGCCTCAGGTTCTGTAAAGTCCCCCGTCGGAGTCAATCCGCGCCTTCCCTCTGTAAAATTTCGTCGGGCAGGACTCTTCATGAAGGATTGAGTGTCTTTGTTTATTGGCTCCCAAGTCATCGAAAGGACGACAGAAGTTCCAAGGAATACAAACCCAAGCGCAAGGAGAAGATACACGAGCCAATTGTTAGCGTCGAGGACATACACCCGGATTGGAATGAGCACGAGACAGATGGCGCCCACGAGAGCATACCACCAAATGACAGCCCTTCGCAAGTCCCTCAATGCGTGCCTCTACCCCGAACCCCGATCATTT
>JASIEW010000136.1 GCA_030045755.1 Nitrososphaerales archaeon | reverse complement strand
AGCACCGTGCTCACCAGCCCGGCTCCCTCCATGGTGTCCAGGTGTTTCGCAACGAGCTGCTGGCTCAGGCCCAGTTCCTTTGAGAGCTGCAGCTGGTAGTTCGGCTCCTGGCTCAGCTTCGCGATGATCCTCCGCCTGATCGGATTTTCCACCGTGCCTAGCACGACGTCGAGCTCGGACTGAGTCATTTGCGAATTCCGCATAAAATGTGCGTTTCTTATATAAATAGATTGCCGAAGCGACAAGGTTTGAGACGTGTCGGCGTCGGAGAGGCGAAAGGCCGACTCTTTTTTACCGCCACGACGCCCGTTCCCGCGCGTTGCTCAGCAAGGCGGTCAGAGCGGAGCATGGGGCCGTTGCGAGCGAACAGCCGCTCGCATCCATAGCCGGTTACGACGTCCTTCGCGGCGGCGGTAACGCATTCGACGCGGCCGCGGCGGTCAGCTTCGCCTTGTCGGTCACATTCCACCCGGCAGGCGGAGTCGGAGGGGACTTCTTCGGGATGCTCTATGAGGGGAAGACAGGGAAGGTCCACTGCATCAACTCGAGCGGATGGTCGCCTTCGGGCCTGACCCTGGAGCTCGCGATTTCCAGCGGGCGGGGCGCCATCCCGAGGTTCGGCGCTGCGACCTGCATGGTTCCTGGACTCGTTGCGGGCGTGTGGGAGATGCAGCGGCGGTTCGGGTCGCAGGAGTTCAGAAAGCTGCTGCAACCCTCAGTCGCGTACGCCACCGAGGGCTTCCCAGCGGGAGAGGGCATCTGCAGGTCCACTTCGGGAGCCTACTCCGAGCTGACGCAGGAGGCCCGAAGAGTCTTCGCGCCCAACGGGAGACCGCCCACCCCTGGGGAGTGGATCCGACAGGAGGCCCTAGGGAAGACGATATCAGACGTCGCGGAGTCGGGCCCCGACGCGTTTTACGCAGGCCGCCCGGCCGAGGCGATCCAGGAGACACTGTCAGAGCTCGGGCTGCAGTCGAAGACGGAGGACTTCTCCGAGTTCAAGCCGGAGTGGGTCGCCCCGCTCGCTTTCGACTACAACGGAACTCGGGTCTACGAGGTTCCCCCTAACAGCATGGGAGCGACATGCCTCCTCATACTCAGACAGCTCTCCGAGTCCCGCCTGCGCGACGTGGGGCCTCTTTCGCGCAGGAGAATAGAGACGACCATGGACGCTGCAATCCCCGCTTATGCTAGGAGGGACGAGATGCTAGGCGATCCGAGGTTCACCGAAATCGACATCGAGAAGTTCATCGGAGCCCCGCTCGTCGCGGACGCCAGCGGGTCGAGAGTCAACCCTGGGGACACGACCGCGTTCTCTGTTGCGGACTCGGAGGGAAACCTGGTCTCGGGCATCCAGAGCCTGTTCAACCACTTCGGTTCGCGGGTCTTCGTCCCTAGCTGTGGCATAATGCTGAACAACCGCGGCTCCGGGTTCAGCGCCTCCGGTCCCAACAGGGTGGCGCCCAGGAAGAGGCCTCTCCACACCCTGTCCTCAATGATCCTTGAGCGCGAGGGAAGGCCCTTCCTCGCCATCGGCGCCAGTGGAGGCGACCACAGGCCCCTCCAGCACACCCAGTTCGTGACCAACGCAGTAGACTATTCGATGACGGCCGACCGCAGCGTCAGCCATCCCCGCTTCTTGTGGGATGGTAGGAACACCGTGAGTGTGGAAGAGGGCTATGAGCTCCCAACGCATAGCAAGTTGAAGGCACAAAGCCTCCCTATGCCCGGTGCTACAGGAGTCTGTCAAGCGGTGGAAGTTTCAGAGAGATGCCTGACGGCCGTCTGCGATGTAAGGGGAGACGGGCTCCCCGTGGGCTACTGAGGATGTTGAGGGGCCGGTCCCTCACCAGTCCTCTGCGCCCAGATGACTCCACCTCCAAGATCTCGTCTGACGCGCCCCATGTTTTATAGCGAGATTGCTGAAAGACTGCCATGAAGTACACCTGTCCGATGCACCCAGAAGTTCAATCGGACGAGGAAACCGGGCGCTGCCCAAAGTGCGGGATGAACCTTGTCCCGGAGGGGACCGGAGGGACTGAGCTTGGGCAACCCCAGTATGGCCGCCTCGTGACAGTCATCGGCCTGATCACGGTGACGACGCTCGCCCTAGGTCTGAAGGACCTGCAGGCAGGGACCTTCGCGTGGGAGAACACGGTCACGGACTTCATGGCAGGATTCTTCTTGGTCTTCGCCGGGTTCAAGCTGCTCGACCTGAGGGCCTTCGCCCAGAGCTATTCGATGTACGACCTGCTCGCGAAGAAGGTCTTCCAGTATGGGTACGCCTATCCAATCATCGAACTCGCTTTCGGACTCGCGTTCCTTACTTCCTTCTACCCTGGCGTGACCGCGGTCGCGGAGGTCCTGGTCATGGGGTTCAGCGGAGCCGGGGTGGCCCTGAGCTTGGCGAAGAAACGGGGAATCCAGTGCGCGTGTCTGGGAACTGTGATCCGAGTGCCTCTGGGAACGGTGACGCTCGTCGAAGACTTCGGGATGGCCGCGCTCGGTCTTGCGTTGCTAGCGCTCGTGCGGATTGCCTGACCTTCTCGGAGGACTCAGCGGGCCCGGTGGGATTTGAACCCACGACCTCTGCGAGCGCGATGCTCACTACAGCTGTCTTCAGCTGGATAGGAGGCTCGACCTTTTGCGAGTCTGCCGCGCTGTCCGTACTTCGCTCTAGTCAGATCTGCGCTACGGGCCCAACCGCGGCCTCGCCAGACCTGCAATATTAC
>JASIEW010000135.1 GCA_030045755.1 Nitrososphaerales archaeon | reverse complement strand
ATTTGGTTCGGCAGGCCCTACCTGGAGAAGGGGATGTACGCGGAGGCAATATCCGAGCTGAGGACCGGGGCAAAGCTGTCCGGAGAGAGCAACGTGGCCCTTGGCATGCTAGGCCACGGGCTGGCTTCGGCGGGAATGAAGATGGAGGCTCAGGAGGTACTCGAGAAGCTGAAGGAGCGATCCAAGACTCAGTACGTGTCTTCATACTGGCTAGCCGCGGTCTACAACGGCTTCAAGGACGCGGAACAGACGGTGGCCTGCATGAGGAAGGCGTTCGAAGAGCGTTCAAGCTGGCTGGTGTGGGCTAACGTGGAGCCGAGGTTCGACTGGATAAGGGGGGACCAAAGCTTCGCTAGGCTGATGAGCGCCATGAAATTTCCAAACTAGGTCGCAAGAGAGTGACGGAGACGACGCCGATTGAGGACTCCGCAGTCGGCTACGTGGCACAGAGAGCACTGCGCACCTGAGCCAGAAAAGCATTAACTACCGAAGTCGAAGGTCAGACTCGGGCCCGTAGCCCAGCACGGATAGCAAGGGGTCGAGTGCCAAACTCGACTCGAGCACGGATCAGGGCGTCAGCCTCCGAAGCTGAAGAGCGCGAACTCAGACACCATGGGTTCGAATCCCATCGGGCCCGCTTGATTATCTAATCGAGTCATCATCGCCGCATCTACCACAAGCAATCCATTGAATATAGATGGACGAAAGCACTTCCTGCTAGCACGACAAGGCGCAGGTATCTTACGTTGGTCGGAAGGAGGGTCTAGTCTACATACAGGACTACCTTAGAAGAACGGCGGAGGCTGGCGAAATCCTCTCGGATGACTCTCCATTGCTGGGCTTCGACTCTAGGAGGACCTACGAGCCGACTTGACGGCGAACCCTCTCCTTCACACTCGCGGTAAAGGTGTGAATTTGAACCGTTGTCAGACTCCTCATACCCATGACCCATCCAAGAGCGAGAAGCGCTCCTACCAACTCGCACTGCCACAGGCTGAGGCTCGTCGTGAGGGTCAGATAGATTGTCGAAAGGATTCCGATCAGGACGCCAAACACCCCAAGGGCGATAGTCAACACAACGTGGGGGCCGTCCGCATGCATCCACCATTCCTCATAGCCCAATGCGTAGAAACGCCCCACGCACTTGAGCCACTTGGACACGCGACGTGTCTTGCGCGTCCACGACGGGCCAGGCTCCTTCCAGGCTCCGAGGCGTTCTGCGAGTTCATCCTTCCAGGTTTCCACCCAGCATACCATCCCAATTCGAAAGGCCAGGAAGGAATAGAACCCACTGACCAGAATCATTAGACCTACTACGGCCGGCGCAAGGTACCTTGGAGCTAGACTCCCTGTAACTGCAATCGTCACAACCGTGGATACGAGGAGGAACGCCGTAGACTCGATGAACTCTAGCGTGCTCTCCCAGTGACTCGGTTCCATCTCGTAGAGACTCTCCAGATCTAGCAAGAGAATCTGCCTCTCGACCTCCGTGACTTGACGACTCTTACTCAAAGGCGCCTCAGCCATTTAGCACCACGTGAACGCGACCAACTTATCTCCATTTTGTGAGGGGACTGCTTTTTCGCACATTTTCACATTCCGACGCGACATCGACATGTGCGGTCGTCAGGCGTTGCAGAGGATCCGTGAAGAACTACGCGAAGGAGTAACCAAGATTGGTGATGTTGTCATAGTACATGTGGAGTATCGAGTCGTTGCTCAGGTTGACGTCGACTTCGATTTCACCCTTGTTGTTGGCGGAATGGAACAACACAGTCTCGACAGGAGCCGCTCCAGGACTCGACTGATATCCGAAGCTCGAGTATTGGTTTACGTAATAGCTGACCCCGTTCTCAAGGGCTTGAAACTGAGAGTCGTTTTCAATCATAGGGACGAGAGACAATCCCGCGGCCGTGATGACTTGGTCGTTTGGACGACTCAATCCACGGCCTGAAACCCCTTCAGTTCCGGAACTGGAAGTGCCGATTGAGTGTATTCCAACCATTGCGGTGAGGAGAATCAGAGCAATCCCCAGTGTCCCTACTAGCGCCTTCCTCCGTTGCCAGTTCATAGTCACACTGACGGACACATCCGTCCATAAGGTTACTTCCCACGATTCGGAACAAAGTATTTATGAAAAAGGAGGCTCGTCTCCCTCATGAAAACGCTGTCGGCACTACTTGTCGCCACATGGTCCTTCGCCCTTCTCAGCACCACGCTCGTGATCATAAGATACGTCATTGGCATTGCGCCTGCAGTCCAGACACAAGGGAGCAGTGGCTTGGGCTACAGTCTCGGGACAATTGCGTTCAACTCATCCCAGTCTGCGTTTCACGTCTTGATTGCCAACTCCCCTGCATTGGCCACGAGTGGTTGGATCATGGTTGGCGGAGTGTGGCTGTGGAGAGGAAAGGTGAAGTCACGCTGGCAGGATCTTGGTCTGGACTCGGACACCTTCGACCTTTTCGTCAGAATGAGAGGGGCGAAGACGCGTTCAAGCCTCCTTGGTGCTCTAATGCAGCCGAAAGATAGGATGCAACTTGCTCAAGAACTCGGGGTGGACTGGAAGGCTGTAGACTATCACATCGCCTTGCTGAGCAAGTACGGCATTGTGCATGAAGCCCATGCATACGGAAAGGTGAAGATTTACCGCCTCACCAAACTTGGCGAAACGCTACTGGAGTTGCTGAAAGAGTACGACGTGGTCCAAGTCAACGCCCGAATTCTCACAACCTAGTGCACTCTTCCTGTGGGCACCCGAATTCAGGAATTGAAATCTTCTCGAAAGGCACGGGTGCTCTCATGACTACGGCGACTAGTGTAGCTCGACAATTGCCTCCGAGACCCGGAAGGGTAGCGAAAAGATTCAGGTCAAGGTTACATAAGACTGTTTCTCCGAGTTGTCGGAACAATACATAATTTCATTTTTCTAGCTAACCATGCTGTGAGAATTCTCACCGGACGTCATCTTTTGGTGGGATTTCTGATCTTTGGAACCATCTCCTTGTTGGTATTCTCGTCATCAGCTACTTCGCTTGGACTAGTCAAGTTGCAACTCGAAACTTCGGGTACAACAGCAGTTCCGCCGGGATTCCCTGGTGACTCAGCAATAACTTCGCAGGGAGAAGAATATGCCACCTCCATAGAAAGCTCTAGCGAGTTTCAAGCACTTTCAAGTGGGGTCATTTACCAAGTGAATCCATATTCGAGTTTCGGCTATTCCTGGGGGCCGAATGTTCCTTCGATTGAGACTGTCATCTTCTACTCGCAAAACCACAATTCAGAAATCGAGGCCGACGTGTTTGCCAACAATGGAACAGTTCAGCATCTATACTATGACAACTTGGCTGTGCTGGGCTACTCGTTCACCAACGGCTCTCCAGACGCCAATTGGGGAGGCTATCGCATTCAGTACTGCTCCAGTACATTACT
>JASIEW010000134.1 GCA_030045755.1 Nitrososphaerales archaeon | reverse complement strand
GTGCTCAAGCCGAAGGTCAGGCTGATGTCGAAGGACGGAGACGAGATAGGGACCGTCCTGCAGATTCAGGACCAAGGAAAGTCGCTCCAGGACGCGAAGCAGGGCGAGAAGGTTGCCATCTCGGTCGACGGGCCCACTCTGGGCAGGCAGGTGAAGGAGAACGACACCATCTATACGCTCCCCAGGAGCCACGAGGCAAGGATTCTCAGGACGAAGCTTCTGGGGTCGCTCACGGAGGACGAGCGGGACGTGCTGAAGGAGATAATGGAGGTGAAGGCCGTCACGGACCCGATGTTCGGGTTCTAGTTCCTTCCAGTCTCTTAGCGTTTATAACCTCGACAGATGCGGAGCGTCCAGATGGCGCAGTTCAAGCTCGTGATATCCGACCCGAAGACAGGCAAGTCGGAGGCCCAGGAGGTCAAGGATGCCGGGGCCCAGCTGCTGCTGGGACGCAAGATCGGCGACGTCGTGGACCTGAGCACGGTGGGCCTCACGGGCAAGGTGAAGATAACCGGCGGCAGCGACCGGGCGGGTTTCCCAATGAGATCCGACGTGTCGGGCGGCGGGAAGAACTACGTCCTCCTCACTTCGGGGGTGGGCTTCAGGTCCAACGAGAGCGGCGGAAAGCGCCGGAAGCTCATCCGAGGAAGCATGATCAGCGAGGAGATCTTCCAGGTCAACGCGAGCAGGGTCTCTGAAGACCAGAAAACCGCCTGAATTCAGGCACTTTCTTCCATAAAAGTAAAATAAGGTTAGAATCCGCTCTAAGAATTGCAACTCGGTGAAGAAGTCTGGCCAAACTAGACGACGTTGACATGAAAATCTTGTCTTCGCTGAGTGCTGACGCTTCGATCTCCGTACCGAGGCTGAGCAAAGAGCTTGGCATCAACCTGTCAGTCCTCTACAGCCGCATCAAGAGGCTGCAGAGGAGGGGCATAATCGAGAAGTTCACGATCCGGGTGAACGAGGCGAGCTTGGGAATGCTGGCAGGGGCAATCGCCGGCCTGAACATCGACCCCAAACAGAGGGAGGCCATCCTGGCCGCAATCGAGAAAGTAGATGGGGTCCGCTTGATCAGGGAGGTGACAGGGCGTTTCGACATCATAGTCAACCTGAGGGGTAGTTCTCTCGACGAGCTCCACCGCGCGGTCTACGACGTGATAGGAAAGCTGCCTGGGGTAATCCACGCGGAGGTCTTCATGGAAGTCTCTCGAAGGATCCCGGCGGTAAAGTTCAGGCTCGCCGAATAGACAGATTCCTTCGGCCCTGGATAGCCAGACCCAGTATAGGACGTCTCCGAAAAAAGGAGGGTCAGTTAGCGGCCAGGCCGTCTCCAACGGCCGTTAGACCACTAACTGTCTGAATCAATGACAGAGCTCCGTCCGCGTGGATCGAGTAGGCGAGAATTTCGCTGCCTCCCGCTACGTACACGTAGAGGAATTGGCTGTTCTGGCTGATGGCCATGTCGAGGTCAGGTATGGAGCCCGTGTTCGCGGCAGTCTCCTGAAGCAGGGTGAGTTGGCCGCCCGGGCTGATGGCGTAGCTGGAGATGGTGCCGTCGTGGGCGTTTGCAGTGAACGCGAGCGTCCCCTGTCCTGTCACAGCGACCCAGCACGGAGCCGCATGATAGTCGGGCACGCTGCCGCTGATCACGGTGATCGACCCAGAGGGCGAAACCGAGTATGACGACAAGGCCCCGATGGATGCGTCGCTGACTATCAGCTGTCCCCTGTTGTCGAAGGCGAACCCGTAGGGAGTCGCGCCGTTCGAGGGGTTCAGGACAGGCGCAGATGCCTGCCCGAAGAGGTTGACAGAGTAGCCGTCAATTGTGTTGGTCCCTTTCTCTGTGACTATCAGGGAAGTCCCTGTGGGGCTGAACGATATCTGTGCGGGCGACGGGAGCGCTTCGCTGAGAGGCTGGCTGGAGCCGCTGATTGGGATCAGAGTGCCAAATGGGGTCAAGAAGAAGCCCGCGATATTCGCTGCCACTTCCGTGCTCCCCGCGTTCAGCACGTAGACCCAGTTCC
Source organism: Nitrososphaerales archaeon (assembly GCA_030045755.1). The sequence goes on along the minus strand of JASIEW010000134.1, from coordinate 511 downwards.
CGAATGAGGTCACGCTGATCGGCGTGACGCCGTCGGAAGAGACCACATCTGTGAGGACGAGGCTGGTCGAGTAGAACTGGGAGACGCGGAAGACCGAAAGCGTGTTGCTTCCCGCATTCACCACGAAGAGCAACGAGCCATCCCGGTTGAGAGTGAGTCCGCCCTGGTTGGAGCCCGTGAGCCCGCTCAGGCCCAGGCCGCCCGTCGGGAAGGACCCCGCGTAGGTGAACTGCCCGTTGGCCCCGCGGCTGTATGCTAGGACCGCGTTTCCTGACGGAGAGTTTGTCATCGTGAACACCGAGCCAGTGTTCGACTGGAATCCTAGAGAGGCGGATGCGGTCGCCGTGGAGGCGACGAAGAGGAGGAGTGGAATGAGTGAAAGGAGAGCGTATGGACGTCTGGATGTTTTCATCAGCGGCACGGCTGCCGTGAACTATTAACCGATTTTTCCAGATGTGTTACAAATCTGACGGAGATTCGCTCCCAATCAAGCCTCACCTGGCACCGCGTC
>JASIEW010000133.1 GCA_030045755.1 Nitrososphaerales archaeon | reverse complement strand
GGTCGACGTTCCCAAGCGCGGCCGCTATCCCGCCCTCCGCCATCACAGTGTGAGCCTTTCCAAGGAGCGACTTGCACACGACGAGCGTGTTCGCGCCCTTGTCGAACGACGCTATCGCGGCCCTGAGCCCCGCGCCTCCAGCCCCCACTATCAGGACATCGCAAGTCTTGACGTCATAGGACCTCTCGCCTGCTGCGACCGAACCGGCGGGCTTTTTCATGGACCACAAAGAAGAACCCTGCGTCGCCGAGCCAACCTCGCCCCGACCATTATAAGCGTAAAGCGCTCCAACGAGGGCAGTGTTCCATAGCTAGTTGATGGTTGGGTCTGTTCCAGGTTGGTTGGTGACTCATTCCACGACGCGAGGGGCCTCGTATTTCCCTCTGCTCAGTCTCGCGATATGCCTGTCCACGCGGGTTGCAAGATAAGCCGCTGTTAGGAACCAAGGCAAGAAGGCGACCAAAGCCCAACCGAGACCGGTATAGGAAGAGAAATCTTGCGTGCAATAATTGAGGTTTGATGGGCAATTGGGCGTTGTGATGATTATGAGGTATACGATGAACCCAGAAAGCAAGCCGCCCGCCGCTAAGCCAGTCATCGCCCTTCGCAGTCCCTCGATTCTCGCGGTCACGGCCTGAGTCTTCGCGTATTCCTCAGCGGTCATCGGATGAGGGGGTTGCGAGTCCTGACTCAAGCCTCTCGCGCTGACGAGGGTGGGGTTGCTCTCTTAAGCAGTTCCATCTACATTCGTTGCCCTTGAACGCCTGTCCCTGCCCTCTCTGCCGGAGTCTGTCCACCCAAGGCCTGACGGGGCCCTACGAAGCTTAGTGACTCGGTATTAGGTGGTCCTTGACTGCATCGACTTCCATCCGCGCTGAACCTTGGCGCGCTCCCCAGGGTTTCGTCGAGTAATTTCGACACGGGGCTGAACGCTTCGAGCACGCGTCTCGCCCCTCATCGGGCTCTCCGCCGATTTGGCAAGGACCGAGATTTGTTGATTTTGACTGTGAAACCTCACAAAGCTTTTAACGCCTCCAGAAAAACGGGAAAAGCTACGAGAGGGATAAAGTGCCTCACTATGGTTACAGTTTCGAGGGTTTCGACCCCGCAGTTCACGTCAGGGCTAGCGCAAGAGAGGTAAACATTTCGCCGAAGGCCGCGAGGGAAGTCGCAATCTCAATCAAGGGGATGTACCTGACGAAGGCAATCGACTATCTCGAGCAGGTCGAAGACAAGAAGATGGCGGTGGCCTTCAGGCGCCACAAGCTCAAGGTTGGGCATAGGAGCGAGCTGCAGGGCTTTCCCACAGGCTCGTACCCGGTGAGGACGGCCAAGGCCTACATCGACACGTTGAGGAACCTCCAGGGCAACTCCGAGTTCAAGGGCCTGGACCCGGAGAGGGTCCAGATCATCCATGCAGCCTCCAGCACGGGCAGGTCGATCAAGGACTACATGCCGCGCGCCTTCGGAAGGAGCTCGCCGAAGTTCCACCAGCTGGTGCACATCGAACTCGTGGGCAAGGAAGTCTAGGTATGTCCGCTCAGCAGCGCACCGCCGTACGTTCTATTCTCTCCACTCGGAGGTCGCTCGCGGAGCTGGACGAATTCTTCGAGGGGGAGCTGAAGGACGCGGGATACGGAGGGCTCGAAGTCGAAAGGTCTCCGGTGGGGACCACGATGACAGTCTTCGTGGCCAGGCCCGGCCTTGCCATCGGGAGGAGAGGGACCGGGGTGAAGGACCTTACGGAGAGGGTCGGAAGCAAGTTCGGCTTTCCCAACCCTCAGATAGCGGTCACTGAAATCGCGAGCCCGGAGCTCAACTCGAGGATAATGGCCGGAAGGATAGCCCAGATCGTCTCGAGGGGGACGGCCTTCAGACGGGCGGCGCAGTGGTCGATGGGCAACATAATGAACGCCGGGGCCGCTGGCGTGGAGATTTCGATAGCAGGCAAGCTGCGCAGCGACAGGTCGCACGGCGAGAAGTACAGGGCCGGCATAGTCCCGAAGAGCGGCGACACGGCGAGCCGCTCCGTGAGCGAGGCCACCACCGACGTCCTGCTCAAACTCGGCCTCTATGGCATCAAGGTGAAGATTGCACTCAAGGACGCGCTGCCTCCGGACTTCCAGCTGAAGGAGGACGTCAAGCAAGAGGAGAAAAGAGAGGATGACATCACTCAAACCCAAGGAGCTACGGAAGCAGGATCCCGATAAGATCAGGCAGACGCTCTTTGACCTCAGGTCGGAGCTCTCCAAGATCGGCGGCGAGGCCCAGAGGGGCATCGTGAAGAAGGACGTCGGGAAGATCAAGAGGATCAGGAGGGACGTATCCGTGGTGCTCACCGTGATGCACGAGAGAGGAATCACAGAATGAACCTCGTGGGAGAAAGCGTAGCCGTCGTGAGCGCGACTGATTCTACGACGGTCGGAAAGTCTGGTCACGTCGTCCTCGAGACAGCGAAGACGCTGGTCCTGGAGTCTGAAAGCCGAGCGGTGAGGCTGGCGAAGCATGGCACCGTGTTCCAGGTCTCAGGCTCGGGCGCGATCATCGCAGGCGACGACATCGCAGGGTCGCTCGAGGAAAGGTGGAGGAGAAACTCAAGATGAACGCCGCAGGCCTTCAGGTGAAGGCTCCGAGCAAGGAGTGCAACGACGAGAGATGCCCGTTCCACGGGGGCTTGAAGGTGAGAGGGAGGCTCCTTACCGGGAGGACGGTCTCCACGGCCGGAAAGGGCTTCGTCGTGGTCGAAATGGAGTACCTGCACATGGTGCCGAAGTTCAACAGGGGAGAAAGGCGCAGGAGCAGGCTGAGCGCTCACCTCCCGCCGTGCATCACTGTCAACGAGGGGGACACGGTCGTGATGGCCGAGTGCAGGCCTCTCTCCAAGACCATCTCCTTCGTGGTGGTCGAAGCTAGGAGCGGAACCTGATGTCGACGAAATCTCGCGCAGTCTCTGCCAAGGGGGTAGAGGAGTTCAAGAACTACATCACGAGGGCGATACCTCTGTATGCCGTCATCACCTGCGCTGACAACACGGGAGCGAAGACGCTGAGAGTGGTGCAGGTGACCAAGGCGAAGGGCCGCCACAGTAGGATCCCTGCCGCCTCCGTCGGGGACTCGATAGTCTGTGTGGTCAAGAAGGGTCCTCCGGACCTCAAGAAGGCGGTCTTCGGGGCTGTCATCATACGCCAGAAGTACCCGGTCAGAAGGGTGAGCGGGCAGCACGTGGTCTTCGAGGACAATGCCGCGGTGATAATCACGCCCGAGGGCGAGCTCAAGGGCACTGACATCAAGGGCCCGGTGGCGAGCGAGGCCGCAGAGAAGTGGCCCAGGATCGCGAACCTAGCGTCCATAATCATCTGAGGGAAACAAGTTGAGATTTGGTTCACAGCTGGCGACGGACCTGAAGGAGAAGTACGGGCGGAAGAGCGTCAGGCCGAAGGTGGGAGACTCGGTCAGGATAGTCAGGGGAGAGTTCAAGGGCATCGAGGGAAAGGTCACCCGAGTGGACCCCGAAAACGGGACGGTCAGAGTGGACGGAGTCAGCAGGGAGAAGCTCAAGGGAGGGACGGCCGCAGTCCCGATCAGATCCTCGAACGTTGTGATTACGTCGCTGACCCTCGACGACAAGTTACGGAAGAAGAGACTGGAGGTCGTCGAGTAGTTGGGCAAGAAGGGCGGAAGGAACAAGCTGAAGCGCCTTGCGGCCCCGAGGTCGTGGGACATATCGAGGAAGAGCTCGAGGTTCGTCTTCAAACCATCCCCTGGCCCCCACGCGCTTGCTGCCTCCTATCCTCTTGGCGTGGTCGTCAGGACCATCGGCTCCACCGAGTATCTCAGCAGGGAACTGAAGTTCATGTTGAGGTCAGGGGAGGTGCTCGTCGACGGGAAGGAGCGGAAGGCGTCAGACTTTCCAGTGGGGCTGTTCGACGTCGTGAGCATGCCTCTCGAGGGTGCGACCTACAGGATGGTCCCCAGTCCGAAGGGGCTCCTTCCCACGAAGGTCCCCGAGTCCGAGTCGGCCACCAAGCTGTGCAGTATCAAAGCCAAGACCAAGACCAAGGGCGGACACATACAATACGGCCTCCACGACGGCAGGTCAATCGTGGGTGACGGGCTAGAGCTGTCGCCGGGAGACTCCATCCTGCTCCAAGTCCCCTCGCAGAAGGTCGTCGGGCAGGCGAAGCTTCAGAACGGGTCCCTCGGCCTGGTGCTCAGCGGAGACAGGGCGGGCCAGTTGGGGAAGATAGCGGAGGTGAAGGCGGGGACGATTTCGAGAGAGAAGATGGTCAAGATATCCCTGCCGAGCGGCGAGGCCGAGATACCTTCCCGACTCGTGTTCCCGGTAGGCGCGGACAAACCTCTGATAGGAGTGACCGCTCAATGAGCCAAGAGACGGTCCAGAAGAACCCCATGAAGGAGATAAGGGTAGGCAAGGTCGTCCTGAACATAGGTCTCGGCAAGTCGGGCGAGGCGATCGAGCGGGGCAAGAAGGTCCTCGAGCAGGTCACCGGGCACAAGCCCACTCAGACGCGCGCGAAGAAGGCGGTAAGAGACTTCGGGATCCACAAGGGCGAACCGATCGGGGTGGTCGTGACCATGCGGGACAACACCTCCGCGCTGATCGAAAAACTCCTCGTCGCCAGGGAGAAGAAGGTCCCCGCGACCAGCTTCGACGAGAGGGGGTCGGTCTCCTTCGGAATCAAGGAACACATCGAGATTCCGGGGATAAGATATGACCCTGAGATAGGCATACTCGGAATGAACGTGTCGGTCCTGCTCGAGCGGGCAGGCTACAGCGTCGCGAGGCGCACGAGAAGGACCTCTCGGATTGGCAAGTCGCACCGCGTCAGCCGAGACGAAGCGATGGACTATTTCAAGGCGAACTTCGGAGTGGAGATAGTTTGAAGGAAAGACATCCAAAGGAGAGGAAGTACGGGAAGTCCACGCACTACTGCCGCAGGTGCGGGCAGTACGGCGCTGTCATAAGGTCCTACGACCTGGTCCTTTGCAGGCAGTGCTTCAGAGAAGTCGCTGAGAAGATCGGCTTCAGGAAGTACGATTAGGGGACAACCATGGCGTCGACAAACATCCTGGCCAACCTGTTCGCGAGCCTTCAGAACGCCGAAATGCGGAACAAGAAGGAGTGCACCGTGATACCTGCCTCGGGCCTGGCCAGCGAAGTCCTGAGCGTCCTCCAGAGGCGCCGATACATCGGCGAGTTCGAGTTCGTCGACGACGGGATCGGGGGCAAGCTGAGGGTCCAGCTGCTAGGAAGGATCAACAAGTGCGGTGTGATCTCGCCGAGGTTCCCGGTCCGGTCCAAGAAGCTCGTCGACTGGGAGCACAGATATCTGCCGGCCGTCGGAGTCGGCACGCTCATAGTCTCGACACCGAAGGGCGTCATGCCCCACACGGAAGCGCAGGAGAGGAAGCTCGGAGGGAGGCTGCTTGGATATGTCTACTGAGCGCTCCAAGGAGCAGACCGTTGAGATGCCCGCCGGAGTCTCGGCGGCTCTGGACGACAGGTCCCTGACGATCAAAGGGAAGCTCGGGCAGTCGAAGAAGAACTTCGACAAGATCAACGTCAACATCGCGGTTGAAGCAGGCGCGGTCAAGATCTGGCCGTTCTCCCAGAAGAAGCGGGACGGGGTGGTCGTCTCCACGGCCGCGAGCCTGGTCAGGAACATGGTCACAGGCGTCACCAAGGGCTACACGTACAGACTGAAGGTCGCCTATGCCCACTTCCCGATATCGGTCAAGGTGAAGGGAAGTCAGGTCCTCGTGGAGAACTTCGTGGGAGAGAGGTCCCCCCGCGTCGCCAACACGGTGGGCGACTGCAAGGTCTCGGTCGAGGGCGACGACGTGATCGTGAAGGGCGTTTCTCTGGAGGACGTCGGACAGACGGCGGCGAACGTCGAGTTGGCCACCAAGATCAAGAAGAAGGACCAACGCGTTTTCCTCGACGGCATATACATATACGAAAAGCAGGAGGGCATGTAAGAAAATGCCGAAGACGAAGCCCCCTACCGACACAAGCCTTCTGCCCTTGCTGGAGCTCCGA
>JASIEW010000132.1 GCA_030045755.1 Nitrososphaerales archaeon | reverse complement strand
TATCCTCCTGTCGCCTACGACGACGTGGCCGTGCGTTATCAACTGCCTCGCATGGAGGGGAGAGACCGCCATTCCCTTCTTGAAGACCATGCTCTGGAGCCTCCTCGCCAGGACGTCCTCGACCGTAAGGCTCAGGATGTCGTCTAGGATCGCTCCTTCCTTGACCAGCCCTCGCCTCGTGAGACTGTCGAGGAGTTTCTTCTCCTCTCTGAGACGGACCGCCTCGGTCGCCGCAAGCAGCGTCCTCGCCTGCTTCCTGACCGAGCTCAGGTTGGTCTGGGCCTTCCAGAGTTCTCTCTTGTTGCGGAGTCCGAAGGTGCCGAGGGTGTAGAGTTCCTGCGCCAGCTGGTCGGCCCGCCAAGGGCTCCTGGGCCTGCTGTACTGCTTCCTCGCCTTCTTCGGGTCTCCCAACTACTTCTTCTCTTCCTTCGACGCTGCGGCCTTCGCGGCCTCGACGAGCGCGGCCTTCCTTACGCCGACTGTCCTCCCTTTCCTGCCCGTCGTCCTTGTCCTTTGTCCCCTGACCTTGAGCCCCAACCCGTGTCTGATCCCCTTCCAGCTCTGTATGTTCCTTTCCCTGTCGATGTCGTTCTTTTGAGCGAAGTCAAGATCTGAGCCTAGGAGCTGCCTCGACTCTCCCGTGTCCTTGTCTTTGCGCCTGTTGTAGTACCACTGAGGAAGCCCCGTCTTTGCCACCGTCTGCAGGGCCGCTTCGACCTCCTTCACCTGTTCCTCCGTCAATAGCCCCAGCCTCGTTCCTGCGTCAAACCCTAACCTCCTCGCTGTCACGTATGCCAGGTTGTCTCCGACCCCCTTGAGGTCGGACAGGGCGGCGACGAGTTTCTTGTTCCCGTTGAGGTCCTTCCCCGCGATCCTGACCAGGTGCCTGAACTCCGTCGCCTGTGACAAACTCTGAAAGTCCCGCCCCGCTGAGGTTATAAGTCTTGGCGCATTCGTCAGAATTTCTTCCGGTTTCAACGGCCTATTTGCCTTGCAACAAGGTTGACAGAATCTCGGAAATTCAAGCTTAAATAACTAAAATCCGAGTTGACTAGCCAAGTGAAGATTTCAAGGGCCGCCATCAGTCCTGCCGTGATGGCCGTTACTGTAATTGTCGCCGTCATTATCGCTGGAGGGGGCGCCTACTATGTGGGACGCTCGATGGTCGCGGGTGCTACGACCTCCACGAGTTACGTGACCGAGACGCAGACGGTCAACGGCGGGACCCAGACCTCGGTAGTTACAGTAACTGGTCCGACGGAGACCACGACGCAGTCGACCACCTACTTAACAACAACGACGAACACGGTCACGAATCCGATCCTTCTCGCAGCGCCAGTCCAGACGTCGCCAGCGAACGGAAGCACGTTCAGCAATTATCCGAGGACAACGGTGGTAACATGGGACGCAGTGAGCGGGGCGGCCTATTACATCGTCCAGGTGGACTACTACTCTCCCGGCGTCACGAACTGCACCGGCGGGTCGATCGACGACATGAACGTGACGACATCGACGACGTACACATTCTCCTTCGTCGGCGCGCAGCCTGGCTGCTGGACAGTCTCGGCGGTCGCCGCTGACGGGCAGGCCGGACTCGCCAGCCCGTGGTGGCTCTTCACCTATACTGTCTAGAAGCATAGCCTTAGTGCGCGGCCTTCTGCCTGCTAGCTCCGACTAGGCGCAGGAAGACGAGGTCAAGGCTATACTTCCCAGATTGTGCTGCTCGCAACCCAGTGGGTAGCCTTAATTCAGAACGCCTCCACGTACAATGGGTGAGACTGCCGTGGTGGGACACATATGGAAGACGGACAACTGGAGGGCTGCTCATCTCCGTGGGCTTCTTGACCGCCTTCATTGGCGTGCTGATGAATGGTAGTAACTATGATGACATAGGGCCTAACTGTTCTATGGGGGGTGGCGGATGTGCTTCCTCACTCTTGCAAGCCTACCTGTGGTACGCTACGATCTCGACCGTCATCGCGATGGTTGGAGTCTTTGTTGTCGCCGTCGGGGCGTGGCTGGTCACACGCAAGGCTCCGACGGAGGTTAACGGGGATTCACACCCTACATAGAGTTGCCAGAACCTCATCAATCTCCAAAAGTTTTTAACCCAAACACTCTCGCTCGAGATTGAAACGCGACGTCTCATGGGAAACTTTAGCACACTAGTTGGTGTTACACATGGTTAAGGTGAAGGTGCTGGACGAGTCGGAGACCTCCGTCCTCCTCCAACTGGAGGGCATAGACCGCTCCTACGCCAACGCCGTCAGGCGCTTCTGCATCGCCGAGGTTCCTTCCATGGCGATAGATGACGTCGTCATCCTGGAGAACTCGTCCGTTCTCTACGACGAGACCCTTGCCCACAGGCTTGGGATGATCCCGATAAAGACAGACCTGGAGAAGTACAAGCTCCCCGAGGAGTGCGACTGCGGGAATCCGCTCGGATGCCACAACTGCAGGGTCCTGTTCGTGCTGGACGCGAAGGGACGGGAGAAGGTCTCGGTCGTCTACTCGAGGGACCTCGTCTCGGAGGACCGAGAGGTGAGGCCGGTCAGCGAGACCATCCCGATAGTGAAGCTCGCGCTCGGACAGAGCGTCAAGCTGGAAGCTTATGCGCGGCTGGGCAGGGGCAAGGAGCACGCGAAGTGGCAGCCCTGCACCGTGGCCGTGCTCACCGACGGAAAGAGCGAAGGCCAGTACAACCTGATGGTGGAGTCGGCCGGAGGCATGTCCGCCAAGCAGATAATCCTGAAGTCGATAGAGCTCCTGGAGAAGAAACTGAACGACATCCAAGTCTCGGTGAGCAACGCATCTTGAAGTCGACCCCAAACCCGCTGCGCAGGTGGACGTCCGTGATGCTAGAGAAGGCCTCGAAGGAACAGGGCGCCCCGATATGGATGCTCTCCTCGAAGGCCATCGCCGAGGACACCAGGAATAGAGTCGAGGTCAATCTCAGCCGCATCTCGCGCGTGGCCGCGGGGGGCCAGGCGCTCTTCGTCCCGGGCAAGGTTCTCGGAACGGGCACGATCAGCACGAAGGTCGTGGTAGGCGCATTCTCCTTTTCCGCGTCAGCGAAGTCGAAGATCGAAGACGCCGGAGGATCGGCCCTCGACGTCGAGCGCTTCGTGAAGAAGTATCCCAAGGGCACCGGTGTGAAGCTTGTCGAGTGAGAGCGCCGTATACGTAGACGCGACCAACCAGATCGCGGGCAGGCTCTCGTCGAAGGTCGCCAAGCTCCTCCTTTCAGGGAAGAAAGTGGTGGTAGTCAACTCGGAGAAGGCGCTGGTCTCCGGCTCGCGGACCTCGGTGATCAACGAGTGGAAGACGAAGCTGGAGCTTTCTAGCAGGGTCAACCCGATCTATGGCCCGATCCACGCGCGCCGTCCCGACAACATACTCCGCAGGATGGTAAGGGGCATGGTGCCGCGGAAGAAGCCGAAGGGAGCCGCGGCCATGAAGAGACTCCGGGTGTACATCGGCGTCCCCTCGGGGATCGATGCTAGCAAGGCCACGAAGTTCGACGACGCGGCTGCTTCTCGCCCCATCCCCGTTTACGTCACGATGCATGACCTCTCGAAGAGCCTCGGGTGGAACGAGTAGTGGTCAGCCCACCGAAGGCACCGGTCAAGAAGGCGCCGAGACTCTACTCAGGCGCGAGAAAGACTGCCAGGGCGACGGCCGCAATCGCTCCTGGCGCAGGCAGGGTAAGGGTCAACGGCGTGCCCGCAGAGCTCTGGGAGCCGGAGCCCGCAAGGCTTCACCTGCTTGGCGTGGTGTCCGTCATCGGCGAGCTCCGGGACAAGTACGACGTGGACGTAGCCGTCTCAGGTGGGGGTTTCATGGGACAGGCGGACGCGGCAGCAATGGCGATAGCCCGCGCTTACGTAGACCAGGTCAGGGGCAACGAGATGAAAGACAGAATGAATGCATACAATAAATACTTGCTATCGGGCGACCCTCGACAAGCGGAGCCAAAGAAGTTTGGAGGTCCCGGCGCGAGGCGCAAGAGGCAGAAGAGCTACAGGTAATCCGATATGATGATACCCATCCGTTGTTTCACTTGCGGTAACATGATAGGTGACAAGTTCGCACCATTCCAGTCGAGGACGAGCCAGGGAGAGGACCCGCAGAAAGTGCTCGATGACCTCGGACTGAAGAGGTACTGCTGCAGGCGGATGCTGATCTCCTCCGTCGACGTGATCGACCAGGTGCTGCCGTTCTACAGCAGGAAGTCAGAGATCCAGTAGCTCGGAGGGCTGCAAGATGTCACAGATCGAAGACGACGACGCTGGTTCCGCCGACAAGGAAGTCGTGCCGCAGCTCTCCGAAAAGGCCCTTCTGGCGACGGGGATCAGGATAGGGACGCCGGTCCGCACGAAGACGATGGAGCAGTTCACGGCCAGGCCAAGGCCAGACGGGCTGCACATGATCGACTACTCCAAGACGTTGCAGAGGATCGACACGGCTGGCAAGTTCATAGCGGCTACGGGCGCGCAGAACACGGTCGTCTACACGAGCAGGGAGCACGGCACGGTCGCGGTCCAGAAGTTCTGCGAGCTCACGGGAGCCACGCCGTTGATAGGCAGGTTCATGCCAGGGACGTTCACCAATCCGCTGTACCCAGGGCACCTAGACGCGGAGCTCGTGATAGTCGCAGACCCGACGTCCGATGTGCAGGCCCTGGTTGAAGCAGGGAAACTGGGCGTGCCCGTGATCGCCGTGTGCGACACCGACAACATTACAGACGACGTGGACCTAGTGATTCCAGGCAACAACAGGGGCAGGAAAGCCATCGCCGCCATATTCTGGCTCTTGGCCAGGGCTACCCTTGCCCACTCGGGGCTTCTCAAGGACGACCAGCCCATGAAGTACTCCATCGAGGACTTCGAGACGAAGATGGAGGAAGAAGAGAGGGTCGAAGAAGACGAGGAACGTACATCCGACAGGCGCGACTGAGCGCTCGATTGTTCGTAAGAAAGCCAGCCGTCGCCGGGTTGTTCTATCCCTCTGACCCGTCGGAACTCGCAAAGGCGATAGACGCCTGTTACATGCACAAGCTCGGACCGGGAAGGATGCCTCCGGCCCGGAAGGGCCGGTCCGATAAGGTCGCCATAATCGTACCGCACGCGGCGTACGAATACTCGGGCCCCGTGGCCGCGCACGCCTACCTGCACGCATCTTCACTCCCGGACCCTGACCTGATCGTAGTGGTGGCGCCCAACCATTATGGAATCGGGAGCGGGGTCTCTACGTTCAAGGACGGGTACTGGGAGACGCCGCTCGGCCGGATGAGGGTCGACCCAGGGGCCTCGGAAGCTCTCGTCGAGTCGGGCGTCGCGGCCTTCGACCCCGAGTCCCAGCGGCTGGAGCACTCGCTGGAGGTGCAGCTTCCCTTCCTCCAGAGGATCTACGGAGACGCGACGCCGATCCTCCCGGTGTCTCTCTCCTTCCAGGACATGGAGACCACCGACGCCCTGGCCGACGCGCTCGCGAACATAGTGAAGGACAAGCGAGTTGTCATGGTCGCCTCCTCCGACCTGACGCACTACGAGACGGCGGAGGAGGCAAGGGAGAAGGACGGGGCTCTCCTGGAGAAGGTTGTGAAGATGGACACGAAGGGCTTCTACTCTACGCTCGTGGAGCTCCAGGTGACCTCGTGCGGGTTCGGGGCCATGGCGACCGTCATGAGGGCCGCGATGACGCTCGGGCTCGCGAAGGGAGAGCTGCTGAAGTACGCGACGAGCGGCGACACCACCGGAGACAACCTTCAAGTTGTGGGGTACTCCTCTCTGAGGTTCGATTGACGATGAAAGCGGTAGCCGAGGCGCCGTCCAAGGTCATCATCACCGGCGAGCACTTCGTCGTTCATGGAGCCTGGGCGCTCGCGGCAGCCATACCCAGAC
>JASIEW010000131.1 GCA_030045755.1 Nitrososphaerales archaeon | reverse complement strand
GGGGCCTGTGACGGCTGAACATCGAGTGAAGTATCCATCTTGCATGGCCGGATTTCCGACAGCCAGGCTGGGGCGTTCATAGATGGGAGTGAAGGAGGTCCTCGTGCTGCGGGCGCGCTCTCAGCCATATGCGAAGAGCTGGGGATACCGAGCTCCCAAGCTTGGCAGAAGGTGGTCCGAGCTCTGGTGGCGGTCCGCCTTGGGCTCGCCGCCGAGGAGGCCGCCAAGCACCTTGACTGGAAGGAGTTCGAGTCATTCTGCGCCATGCTCCTCGGAGCTTCGGGATACTCTGTCGTGCAGAACGTTCTGCTCAAGAGGCCGAGGGCGCAGATCGACATAGTCGCTTCGGGCCCCTCGACAGTCTTGAGCATCGACTGCAAGCATTGGCAGAGGGCACACCCATCTTCAACGCTGGAGGAGTTTGCGGAGGCCCAGAAGAAGCGAAGCGCGGCCTACAGGCGCGTCCACCCCGAGGTAAAGCCCATAATGTCAGTCATACTCTCCTTTTCGGAGCCGGAAGGACGCTTCGTGGACGGCGTGGCAATAGTCCCGATAAGGACTCTGAGGAACTTTCTGGAAACCGTGGAGTCATACCTGGGACTGCTCGAAGCCTGCTGAGCGGCAAGCCGAGCACGCGTTATAAGTGGCGAAGCTCGCGGCGCCAGCGTGACGAAGGTCGTCCTCTTCGGGATGGGAGCCATAGGCACGGAGGTGCTCAGGTACCTCGCGGAGCGACTCCACACCGTGGTCGCGGTCGTCGACAACGACCCCGAGAAGAGAGGCAGGTCGGTCGCTGAGTTGACAGGACTCCCCGTTGGGAGCCTTGTGGTCTCGTCGATCGACGAGTTGGGATCTGTCGAAGCCGACGTGGCGATCTTCACCACCAGGTCCAGGATCGCAGACATGGCGGACGACATCGTTCGCGCCGCTTCATTTGGCATGGACGTGGTCACGACCTCGGAGGAGATGGCGTTCCCGAACTTCGCGGACGCGGCCTCGGCTGGAAGGATAGACGCAGTGGCGAGAGAGAAGGGCGTGAGCGTGGTCGGAGTCGGAGTCAACCCCGGGTTCGTAATGGACCTCGTGCCGGCCGTCGTGCTCTCGGCTGTGAAGAGTCCTTCGAGCATCCACGTGGTCAGGTCGGTCGACGTACGAAGGAGACGCCGCCAACTGCAGGTCAAGACGGGGGTCGGAGTCACCAGAGCGAAGTTCGAGAAGGAGCTCGAGGCGGGAGTCCTGGGCCACGTCGGGCTGGTCGAGTCGGCACATCTCATCGCGAAGTCGCTGGGAAAGGAGCTGGTCGACCTCAAGCAAGGGGTGTTCCCGGTTCTCGGCTCCGAAGAGTACGTGCTGGGCGTGAGGCAGTTCGCCGAAGGACGGGCGGGCGGCTGTCAGATCAGACTCGACTTGGAGATGACGACGACGTCGGCGGACTTCGACGTGGTGGAGGTAAGGGGGGACCCGAGCCTGAAGCTGAGATTCGAGAAGGGCGTGTTCGGAGACTCCGCTACTGTGGCGCTCGTCGTCCATGCCGCGGAGAGAGTCGCAAACGCGCCGCCGGGCCTGATTACCGTCCTCGACGTCCCTCTGTCCACAGGGTGACACTGCCGAGCAGGCTCTCGGCGAGCTGCGTCGGCTCCTTGAAGTCGCCAGGCCGGAGGCCCAAGGTCTTATAGCCGCAGGACTGAAGTCGCGCCGAGGCTGTGATGTGACAGAGTTACGGTTAGGCCAAGATACCGGGCTTCGCGAAGCTAACGCGTAGCCGTCTGATGACCGGAAGGCATTTGCCTGAGCCTCGCTCCTCTGACAAGGCACGACCGTAACTCTCGGATCCCGACATCCGCTTGGACGCGAGTGACAACGAAGCACCGCGCCCCTTCGGACATGACTGGCGGCCATGAGCTCGGAAGGTCAGCCGGGGTCGTCTTGCTGTTGCGTCGAGTCGTGCCGCGCTCTCCGAGAAACCGAACCTGTGACTGTCTGAACGTCTGGGGAAGTGAAGGTCAGAAGGTCTTGTAAACGAGGTTCAAGCCGGTACCTTCGTCGAACCTCCTGAGAGCCTTGTTGCGGGTGGGACTGAGGATGACTTCGAGCACGGGCATGACCTTCGCAGAGACCAAGTGCCCGCCGACCGTGCTCATGTCGCGCCTGCCAAACGTCCCGTGGACATGAAGGAACGGTTCGCCGTCCTTTGATGTGACGTTGCCGAGCAGCCCCGTAACCTCCATGAACTCCTCGTAGTAGTGTTCTTCGTACTTCTTCGTCTTGTGATTGAAGTAAGCAAGCTTGACCCCCTCGACTCCTCCGATCGCCTCAACCTTGGCGGTGTGAATCTTCTCCTTTCGCGCCAGGTCCACGATGGCGTCCGGAAGGACGGAACCGGCCTTCAGGCTGAAGAGCTTGGCCACGCACTCACCTCCGTTCCAATGGTTAAAAGGTTGGGAGGGCTCTTCCGGTAGAGGCTCAGTGCGGCTCCACCTGAACAAACCGGGCATCAGAGTCCTCGGGGTCGCTGAGAGCTTCAAGCCGGGGAGCAGGCATTCCTCGCTCGCCGGAGTGGTCATGCGAGGCGACCTGGTGATCGACGGCTTTGTCATTGGGAAGACGTCGGTGGGGGGAGACGACGCCACGTCGTCAATCGCCTCGCTATACAGGAAACTCGACAGGAACGATGTCAACCTGATCATGGTCTCGGGGACCGTGCTCAGCCTGTACAACATCGTCGACGTGGATGGGCTCGCGAAAAGGACCAAGCTACCAGTGATCTGTCTGACGTACAAGGAGACGAAGGGGATAGAGGAGTCGATCAGGAGGCACTTTCCAGAGTCCGCCGAGAAGAAGCTCGCCGCCTACAGGGCTCTCGGAGAGAGGAAGAAGGTCAAGCTCTCCTCGGGGCGAACCGTGTACATCAGGACGGCGGGCGTCACCGACAGAGAGGCCTCCTCCGTCTTGGGAGTCTTCTCGCTCCAAGGCTCGGTCCCCGAGCCCGCGCGCGTCGCCAGGACGCTGGCGAGGGCGGTCGCTTCTATGCGATCTTGACGCCTGGGTTGAGCATCCCTTTCGGGTCGAAGGTGTTCTTGATCTCCTTCATCAGATGGTAGGTCATTGGATATTGCCTCTCGACGAACCTCGCCCTCAGCATCCCATCTCCGTGTTCCCCTGTCATCGACCCGCCTATCCTCCAGACGGCCTCGAAGCACTCCTCCATCAGCTCGTCAAGCACCCTCATGTCGGAGCTTGACGCAGGGTCCAGCAACGGTCTGGTGTGGAGGTTGGCGTCAGCCGCGTGGCCATAAGAAATGTACGAGAGCCCTCTCCCCTCTAGCTGGTCGCGCAGCAGTCTGACCAGGTCTGTCAGCCGGCCGGGAGGCACGACCAGGTCCTCTATGCCCGGGACGACTACCCTCCCTCCTTCCCTCATCTCTTGGGCGAGCGCCAGCGTCTCGTTCCTCAGATCCCAGGCCTGCGCAATCTCCGTCCCGCCCAGCAGGACCAGCGGGTCGTATTGGCCCGCCTTCGAGCCAGCCACATCCTCGATCTTCGGGCTCATGGCGCGCTCGGGCCCGTCGAGCTCGCAGAACACTAGGTAGTCTCCTTCGCTCCTGGAATACGTCGCTATCTTGTCTTCGCGGCCCAGCTTCCTGAAGATGCTCTTGTCCACGAGCTCGACTGACGTCGGCCCTAGCTCTCTGAACGCCTGCACCATGGCTCCCAGCTCTCCAAGGGCAGCCTCGACGATGAGCAGCACTCTGCTTTCTGGCCTCGGGGACGTCTTCAGAACGGCCTCCGTGGTTATCCCGAGAGTCCCCTCAGAGCCGACGAAGAGCTTGGGCAGGTCGACAATCCCGTCGTGCAGAACCCGCTCCAACCTGTACCCAGAGGAATTCTTCGTCACCGGCGCGCGCTCAGCCTCTATGGACTTCTGGTTGTCGAGCAACAACCCTGCGACCTTCCGGGCCTTCGGGTCTGACTCGAGCGCAGACTGTGTAGTCATCGGCCGTACTTCCACCGGCCCGTCTCCTGGGAGAACTACACGAAGACTGGTCACGTAGTCTATGGTCGAGTGATACTTCGGCGTCCTCACTCCTGACGAGTTGTTGGCCACCATTCCGCCGACGGTGCAACTTCTGTAGCTGGAAGGATCGACAGGCATCCACCTGCCCGACCGTTCGAGAAGAGCGTTGAGCTCGGCCTTCACCATGGCTGGGCCGCACGTCACGTCCCCGTCTTCTGCAAGAACCGCCCCGGTCGCCTCCTGCAGGAGCACCAGTCCCCTTCCTACAGACTGCGTCGGGATTGCAGTGCCTCCCCCTCTCGCCGTCACCGAGATGCCCTTCGCCTCCGCGCTTGCCAGCGCCTCGACGACGTCCTTCTCCGAACTGGCGATGCATCCCGCCGCGGGCTTGAGCTTGACCATCCCCGCGTCCGACGAGAGCTCCTCCAGCTCTGATTCGCTGGTCAGTAGCTTCAACGCCGGTCTTGAAATCCGGAAGCTATTTGCGGTTTCCCGACTAGCTCGTGGTGGTCGTGCTAGCGGCCTTCACTATTATCTCTCCCTCCATCCAGGCATGATAGTCGCAGTGGTAGTAGTAGGTGCCCGGCGTAGTGAAGGTGTACATGAAGTCGGCAGTGGGGGTAGGGCAGTTGCTCCCGATGCAGCCGCTGTCCCAGCTCACCGGGTCTCCAGGTTCTGACGAGGCCGTGTGAATCGCCGGGTTGTCGTCATTGTTCCAGATTACTGTGCTGTTCACCCCTATGACGAGGGTGACCACCTGAGGGCTGTAGCCGTACAGCGTGTTGGTGGCGCAGTTGGGGAAGCACGCGTCGGGAGAGCTGGCTCCCGCGACTATGGTGATGTTGATGCAGGTCGAAGGAGTGCATGCCTGCGTCGTCGTGGTCGCCGAGGTGGTCGTGGTCGTCGAGATCAGGTGCGGTCCGACTTCCAACTGGTAGTAACCGATTGAGCTGACCGCTCCGATGATCAGAATCGATATGACTATGCCGACGTATGTTGAGCCCCTGTTGCTCATCTGGCAGATTCTTGACCGCGTCCTCCCTTGGGGCTAAAAAGTGTTTGCGACCTCTTGGCAAACTCTGAACAGAAGTTAAATGCAACATCTCCAGCCCCAGAGGCGGAGAATCCAAGGTGGAGGAGACTAAGAAGGAAGGGACCTCCCAGCAGCAGACTCCAGACGCCGAGAAGAAACCCCTTCCCGCGCCTGCTCCTGCGCCTGCGGCGCAGAAGGCTGCGACGCCCGCAGTGCCGGCCCAAGCGCAGGCTCCGCCGAGACCACCGGTTGCAAAGCCCGCCGTGCTTCCGCCGCCTCCCCCTTCCAGGCCCGTGGAGAAGAACGCCGGACGGAGAGGATTCGTCAAAGCGCTCGCCGTCATTGGCACCATACTGGCGATAGTCCCGTTCGTCCCTTGGGGCTCGTTCCTTTCTTCAACGGTCAACGCGGGCGAGGCTCCGACGACTTTCCTCGAACCCGTGGTCATAGACGACAATCCCAGCGAGTATGGCTCGCTCGCGGCTGGCAAGGCCGTCAACGTAAATGACTTCACCGACTTCCCCGTGCCCGACCCAACGCTCGGAGTCGTGCCAGGTAACGGTCACTGGGTCTTCACCTATCCGTCGTCGGGGGACCTCCAGCTCGACACGGAGAACCCGAACACCTTTCAGAAGTTCGAGCTGATCAGGCTCCCGACCGGGACGAAGGGGGCCGCCTCTGACTTCGTAGCGTTCAGCAAGGTCTGCGTCCATCTGTGGTGCAGCCCCAACTACAACCCGATCGCGAACCAGTTCCAGTGCCCTTGCCACGGCAGCACCTATCGGACCCCCGACGGCCTGGCCATAGCGGGACCGGCTTCCCTCCAGTCGTGGCCCACCAACGCCATACCGCAGCTGACACTGCAGGCAGACTCTGACGGCAACCTCTACGTGTTCGCCTTCAACTACGACCCGGACACAAACGCGCCTGTGCCCAACCCCATAGAGGCGAACGGGGAGATAGGCTACGGCAGAGACTACGAAAGCTACGAGAAGTACATCCTTCCTAGGATGCAGCAGCAGGCGAACCTCAGCGTCGAGAAGAACGTGGTACCTCCGTGAGCGGCCCTCCTCCGAGCAAGCCGACTCCGGTGATAGACCAGGTCAAGAGGCTGTACAAGTGGATCTACAAGGGCCTGGAGAGGACGGTCTACATGGGCGTCCAGTACACCTATCCGAAGAGGTTCGTCAACCCCCTGGGATACCTCGGAGTTCTGACGGGCATCGTATTCCTCGTCCTCGGAGTCACAGGAGGGCTCCTGATGATCTACTACCAGCCGACCCTGACAGGGTGCGGGAGCATAACCTGCGCCTTCTCCAGCGTCCAGAACATAAACAACAACGTGCCCTACGGCTGGCTCCTGAGGAACATCCACTACACCTCTTCGAACGCGATGGTCCTGCTCGCCGTGCTCCACATGTACTACCAGTACTTCAGCGGCAGGTTCAAGATCAAGAACGAGGTCCTCTGGGTGACCGGCATCATACTTGGGATAATCACGGGAGTGGAGGCCTACAGCGGTTACGACCTGATATTCAACCAGCGCGCCGGCCTGGCGATCGAAATCGGGTCCTCGCTGGCCAACGCCTCGCCCGTGATAGGCACCCAGCTCCGTTTCGCGGTCTTCGGGCAGGGATTCTCCGACTTCATCCTCAGGCTCTACGCAGGCCACGTGTTCATACTTCCGATGATCATGATAATCCTGGTGTTCATACACTTCCCCAGGTATCTGGTGTTCGACATCCCGGTCATAGCGACCGTCGTGGGGGCGCTGCTGCTGGTGGCTGCAATGTTCCCAGTCCCTCTCGGGATCCCGTACAATCCCAGCAACGGCCAGCTGACCATCCCCGAGTGGTATCTGACGGGCATCTACGCCCTGCTCAGGACCGAGTTCCAGAAGTTCGTCATGGGCGGGCTGATGCCGGCGCTGCTGTTCCTGATGGCGCTCGTGGTTCCTTTCGTAGACACTTCGAAGAAGCTCAACTGGAAGGACAGGCCCTTCTTCACGGCGCTCGGAATCACCACCATAGCCCAGATTGTGGTCACGACCGCGTGGGGATTCTACGTCGACCCGAACACGGAGCCGAGCTGCGTCATCAGCGGCGAACACCTGACGGGAGTTCTCTGCAGGCTGTACGTCAACCCCACTTACTACTTCTCATCGAT
>JASIEW010000130.1 GCA_030045755.1 Nitrososphaerales archaeon | reverse complement strand
GGACGGCGGCCGGACCGATGAAGACGTTCTTTCCGATTCTGGAAAGAGGGGGGATATAGACGCTCCCTTCTATCCTGGTTCCGCTCCCCACTTTTACGCCGTAGTCCACGTGCGCGAGTGACCCGATCTTGACGTCGTCTCCTATGACCGTGCCCGACCCGATGTATGAGAAGTGCCAGACCTTGACGTTCTTCCCGAGCTTCGCGTCCTCTGCGATGAAGTTCACTGGCTTCAATGTCTCACGCCATGTAGATGGGGCTTTTCGAAGAACTCGACGCGAGCACTGCCTCGGCGATCAGAGTCGCCTTGAAGCCGTCTTCACCGGTCACCAGGGGCTGTTTCTTCTGCTCCAGGGAGCTGACGAAGCTCTTCATTTCAAGCATGAGAGGTTCTTGGACTTGCCTGGTCGGCGTCGTCGTGGTGGCACCCCGGTGCACGCTCGTCTGCTGGGTCACGAAGTCCACGTCTACGACGCCGCTCTCGAAGACGGCGCTCAGCGTCCTGACGCGGTTCGGAGTGATCCAGTTCGTCACTATGAAGGCGGTCTTATGCCCCGAGTAACCGAGAAGGATCGTGGCGAAGTCTTCGTGCTCGAGAGGTTTGAGCAGGGCCCCTACCCGGCCGTACACGGTCTTGGGCGACTCTCCGAACAGCCAACAGGCGGTGTCGATGTCGTGGACCGACGCGTCCTTGACTATGCCCACGTCAACTATGCCCTCTCCTCGCTTGTTCTCCCTGTGGAACTCGAGGAGGATGGGTTCTCCCATCTCGCCCTCCTCGATCATGTGCTTGAGCTCGGTGATGGGCGGGTTGAAGCGTTCGATGAACCCCACGGTCAGGAATCTGTTGGCCTTCTTGGCCACCTCCATGAGCGCCTCTCCGTCTCTGGCTGTCGTCGTCATGGGCTTCTCAACGAACGTGTTCAGCCCGGCCGTCAGCGTCTTGTTCGCCAGGGCGAAGTGGGTGGATGCCGGAGTACAGATCGTAACCGCATCTAGCTTCTCCTTGTTCAGCATATCGTCAAGCGACGTGTACCCGGGAACGTGGTACTTCTTCGAGTATTGGTCCGAGCGCGCCCTGTCGGCATCGCAGATCGCGGAGAGACACTGGAGCTCATCGAAGACCCTGACGTGGTTCTTGCCCCAGCCGCCCGTGCCGATGACTCCGATGCGCACCATCAGAAGCCCAGCCTGCGCTCCCGTCGATATAGATGTATCAAAGTGTCACTCTCTCCTTAGGCTCGGGGTCGCCGAGATCTGGGTCATCTCGAGGCTGCGCTGCCCCTTCCTAAACTGCCGCAGAGACTCCAGATCCTCTTTCGAGCAGACTATCATCACGTTGTGCTTCAAAGGGTCGAAGGGACCGGCCCCCGTCTGGAGCTTGCTCCCCGAGAGTATGTCTACGTCGGTCACGTAATCCTTGAGCCGCTGCTGGACGCTCTCGGCGACCTGTAGCCTTTCGCCTCGCATCTCATATTTGTCAAGCGACCAAAGCAGGCCGATCCTCGTCCTGCTGGCCTTCAGCTGCTTCTCCTTGAGGACCTCCCTGGTCTCGTCGACGACATATCTTACGTAGTTCTCGAAGCTCTTGACCGCCGCGCCCGCCAAGTAGGAGATCGACTCTCCCGTCTCCTCGCTCGCCTGAATCGCCCTTAGCTCGTACAGCCGCGACACGAACTCGTCGATGAATATCTCCGGGCTCTTGCCTAGGTCCACCTTCGCCTCTCGCGCCCTTCTCGCCATCTCGATGCCTACGACCGAGGCGACGGCAGCCTCCATCACCGTGGAGATGTACTCGAGTTCCGCCGAGAATACGTTTTGCGAATTGCGTTCGAATCCCAACGAGTCCAGGACTCCCTTCTCCTGCGCGCCTGCGACCGCGACGAAAGCGGGCTTGGAGGCCCTTGGCTGGAGCGGCATGTAAGCGTAGGTCAGGGTTGAGCCGATTTTCAGTCCCGTCTGCTTCTCCACGATCATGATGTTCTCCGAGTTGCCTCCCGGGCCTGTCGGAAGCGTGTTGACTAAGGTCACGTTCTTGCTAAGGTGCTTCGAGAGGTCTCTGAGCTTGGACCCTGACTCTATCAGCGTCTCGTCGGAGGGCCTCCTCAGCTTCGGCGTGAAGAAGATCACGTCAGCTTCCCCGAGGACCTGCTCGAGCGGTTTGAAGCTCAGGAGGTTCTCTTCTTCCATCAACTCCTGGAGGCTGGGGTTCTTCTTCAGGAAGGTGTGGTCCATCTCCATCGCCATCTGGAGCATCTCGTCCACGACTGTAACCTGTGCCTTGTCCGCTATGTCAGCTGCGAGTTTGTACCCCTCGCTCGACAGCCCGTACATCGCAACCCTGGTCCTAGGCAAGAGACTTTCATCGTACTCGCGGGTCGTTAATTATGCTTTGAACGGTTCTCTCTTGGTCAGAGTCCTCTCCCGCGCCGCGAGGTGCCTATCGGCGGGCAAACGAATTATACCTCGCGCCGAGGTCGGGGAACGTGGACTCGAGTGGGATGCGCGCGACGGAGAAGGGAAGTGACGCCCCATGAGAGTCTGGGTTGACGTACTCACTCCAAAGCAAGTCATGTTCTTCGGCCCTCTGATCGACGAGCTCGAGAGCGAGGGCGCCGAAGTACTGGCGACGTCAAGAAAGTACAGGGAGGTAGGTCCGCTGGCCGAACGGGCCGGCGTCCGCCTGTCGTTCGTGGGGGAGAGAGGAGGCAA
>JASIEW010000129.1 GCA_030045755.1 Nitrososphaerales archaeon | reverse complement strand
ATCGCTTCTTCCGTCACGGGCATCGGGGGCGCCTTTGACTCGTTGATGACCCAGGGCCCTATGAGCGGGCAGACGTAAGGGCTGATCTCTCCCTCGATCGAGCATTTCTGCTCGAACTGGCACACCACGCACGGAGCCTTCTCTATCGAGGTCATGTCAGTCGGGAACCGGAGAGGAGTCAGCTTGTACGTCCAGCGGCCCTCCTCGAGGACCTTGACGCGGCCTATCAGGCCGCGCCTCTCCAGCCTTATCGCCAGCCTCGAACCGTCCCTGCTCGTCAGCCCCAGTTCCTTCCATATCTCGCTCTGGAGGACCCCGTCCCTACCTCTCTCCACCACGAGCCTGTAGACCCTCGAAGTCAGATCGACGAGCTCCTCCTCGGTCCTCTCCACCGGAGCCTGCTGCTTCGGCTCGCGCGGAGCCTTCCTCGCGGCCTGAGGCTTCGCCCGCTTCTGTTTCTCCGGAGCCTTCCGGGAAGCCTTTGGACTCGTCTTCATTTGATGGGGGCCAGCTCCTGTCTGAGGACGAATCTGTCCAGGACGTCTCTGCACCTGTTCCTGACAGTGACCTCCGTCACCTCCGCGTATTCGGCCACCTCTCGCTGCGGGAACTTCTCGCCCGCCATTACGGAGGCCATGTAGACATAGGCGGCTGCGAGACCGACCGGGGCCTTGCCGCTTGAGATGTTGCTGTCCGCGGTCTGCCTCGAGAGAAGTAAGGCCAGGTGTTCCACCTTAGGATCTATCTTCGCAAGATTGACGAGCTTCGAGATGTACTTCTCCACGGACGGGGGCGGGACGTATTCCTTCTCCACCTCCTTCAGGACCAAACGGAAGTACCTGGCGACGCTCCCCTTCTCCATGCCCGCCGCGCGGGCCACCTCCTTCAGAGTCCTTGACACGCCGCACTTCCTGCAAGCAAGGTACACGGTCGCGGCCGTCATGCCGAGGATCGACTTCGACTTTGCGACCTTCATCCTGGCAGACGTCCTGTAGATCTGGGCGGCCGTCTCGGCCACGTTCTTGGGCAGGTTGAGCGAGTCACAGAGCTCCGCGATCTTGGCCAAGACTATCGCAAGGCCCCTGTCTTCGCTGCTCACCGTCCTTGTCCTGTTGTCCCACTTCCTCATCCTCTCGACGGAGGCTCGCGTAGCCGAGTCGATGTACTTCCCGTGCGAGTCCCTCGGAGACGTCCCTATCATCGTGCTCAGCCCGAAGTCGTGAAGAGACAGGGTCGTCGGCGAGCCCACGCGGACCCTTCTGTTCTTCTCCTCCAGGTCCATGGCCTTCCACTCCGGTCCCGAGTCAGCCGGCGCGCTGGTCGCGTATCCGCAGTTGGGGCAGACGTTCTCGCCCTTTTCCAGGTCGCCTATCAGCTTGTCACCGCAGACCGGACAGGCGGTATGGAACAAGCCGTCTTGAGAAGGGTCCAAGGATGCCTCCACCTATCCTTCCAAGAAGGCCCCGTCGCCTTGTTTCCCCAGCCTGCTGGTGGACACTGCGACTGACGCATATGGGGCCTTGACCGGCCCGATGAGTTCAACGATCCTGCCGAGCTTCTTTCCCTTTTCGTCCAGCAGATATGCCCCGGGGCGTACCTCCCTCGAGAGCTTCACTACAAGTCGGCCGCTCTTGGCCTGATGGACTATAGAGCCGACCTGAAGCAAGAATTTGATAATGTCTGAAACTTACCTTTAAGCTTTCATGGTTTCGACCATGTTAATTCTGTGATTTAGTAGTTTCACCCTCGTACAAAGTGAGAGAAGAAAGGCACAGGATGCTACTTGCGTGCAGGGGCCCTGGCCTGCTTCCTCTGGGCGAGCCCGCGGACGACGGTCAACTCCTTCGCGACCTTCAGGACCAGAGCCCGCTTGGGCTTGACCTTGATGACGGAGACGTACCCCGACTCCCTGAGTGGCGAGCCTGGATACCTCCCAGGCTGGGGGGTGGGCTGCAGGTTGAGCCTGCGGCAGGCTTCGCCGAGCTCCTCGAGCGTGGGGGCTTTGGTCGCTGAGTTGAGCGGGACCCTCCGGCCGCCGCTGCGCTTGGTCTCTGAATTGAAGTAGTCCAGCCAGAGGACGTATCTTTCGTAATCCTTCATTTCTTGCCAGTCAGCACCGCGTTCACGACCCCGTCCTGGGTCGGTCGAGAAGTGACAACGGCTTCGCCAGCCTCTGTTTCGATGACCGCCCCTCTCGTGATCACGCCTCTCCGTTCGTAGTCACGGTTTGCGGGGCTGTGCTTTACCCTGAGAATCTTGGATTTCGACGTCTTGCCTGACTTTTCGGAGACGTTCGCCGCCTCCGACGCCACTACTCCCTTTACGATCCTTCCCCCTCTCCTCCTCGTCCCCCTGGTCTTCACAGGGCCCACCAACGGTTCGACCGCGTACCCGTCGCTCTCGTATGCTCGTCTCCCCCTCAGAGCGCGCCTGCGGCCCCCCGTGGGCTTTCGCTTCCTCAGGTTCTCAAGCGGTCGCGTCACTTTCTGGTCGCACTTGCGCCCGCGCCGGCCGGGTGTTAAGCGTTTCCGGTTGCCGAACGGTCCTGGTAACTCCCGTCGGAATCTTGTCGGTGTAGCTTTCGTCGGATGCCTGCCTCATCGTACAGAACACGAGTTACCCCATCCTGTAAGAGTCGACAGTCGGGACTCTGGTAAATACACGTAGGAGACCGCGGGTCTGACATGCCGTCATGAGGCGGCTTCTGAAGGTCGTCTTGGCGTGTGTCGCTTGCATCGCCTTCGCATCTTTCTTCTTCTTCGCACCCGTGTTCTACGCGCCCGCCATCATAGATGGCGGAACAACCTGCCATCTCGCCAACAATCATTG
>JASIEW010000128.1 GCA_030045755.1 Nitrososphaerales archaeon | reverse complement strand
AGGTCTCGAAGACGTAGGACAGGGTCGGGTTGTCGGGTGTCCCGCCGGTCCTCAGGCTCAGAACACGCACCCCTTTCGGGCCGGCTTCTATCGCCAACTGTCTGAGGAACCCCTCTATGGCGGTGCAAGCAACGCCGAAACCGCCGACGTTCGGATTCGGAAGCACGGCGTTCGAGGTAGTCAGCGCCAGAATGACGCCCTTCCGTTGCTTCTCCATCTGCCGCGCCGCCGCAGTCGCGGTTATGAAATGGCTCCTCACAAGGTCATACGAGTAACTCGTAAACTGAGGCTCAGAGAGCTCGGTCAGCGCCCTCCCCATCCCGACGCTCGTGGAAATCAGGTTGAACGAGACGTCGAGCTTCCCAGTTCTTGCGACGACTCTGCTCAAGTGTTCCTCGACACCCTGCTGGCTTAGAGCGTCCACTTCAGTCGCCTCCGCTGATCCTCCCTCCTTTGTGATTTCGTCCGCGATGGTTCTTAGCGTACTCAACGTTCTGCCACCAAGGAACACCTCCGCTCCCGCTCTGGCAAATGCCTTGGCCACCGCGGAGCCTACCGCGCCGGCGCCGCCGTAGACTACGGCTGTCTTTCCCTTGAGCAGGCCCAAGGCCTGACTCTCGACGGGCCCTGCGTTTGAGCGACCTGACATAGCAACCACTATGTTCAGTTGGCTAGATAAGCGTTAGGATGTCCCTTCCCTGAAGAAGCCATCGATGTGGGCATAGCAGATACTATATTAGATAGGAAGATGCCTCCTCTCAGACTGACTAGTTGAGAAATCCGGAGAAGACACGCTCTCAGATTCTTGACGCCGCGTACCACGTCGTCTATCGGAATGGCTTCCGCGCCTCCAGCGTCAACGACATCATGGCCAAGACCGGAGTGACCCAGGGCGCCTTCTTCCACTACTTTCCCACCAAGAGCGACCTAGGATATGCGCTCGTGGATGAAGTCTTGAAGGAGATGACGTTTGACCGGTGGACGAGGCCCCTCGCCGCTTACAAGAATCCGCTCCAGGGCATTGTCAGCAGGTTCAGGATCCTCATGGAGGCCCTGTCTGACGAGGATATGGCGCTCGGCTGCCCGCTCAACAACCTCTCTCAGGAGATGTCAACGGTCGATCCCGTTTTCCGAGAGAAGATCAACGCGGTCCTGCGGAGCTGGGTTGACGAGACTGAGAGATACCTCAGACTGGCCAAGGCGAGGGGCTACCTGAAGTCGGACGTCAACCCGAGGCAGGCAGCGGAGTTCATAGTGATGGCGGAGGAGGGAGCCGCGGGCATGGTGAAGAACTTCAGAGATAGGAGGGTATACTGGTCCCTTTACGAGACGTTCAGGCGGTTCATCCTTTCAATCTCTGAGCCAGTGAAGGCCCATCCTACCTAAAGAAGTCCGAGCTGGGCGCGTGCGTGCCCGACGACGCCAGGGGCCAGTGGGAGTTCGGGCCTTGGGTCGCCATCTGTTGCCAGTTTCACCGACAGCTGCGTGGACATACGTTTAACTCGACTACGGATACCATGACTAGGACGATGGTCTCCACCGGAGACTCGGCGCTGGACAAGGTCCTCGGCGGAGAGGGATATCCGGCTCGGTCGACTATCCTTGTCGTGGGGCCTCCTGGCATAGGAAAGGAGGCGCTCGGATATTGGCTCATGAAGTCCGGGCTGGACCAGGAGGACTTCTGCCTGTACTTGACGCGGCTGCCAGTCCGAGAAATACTCATGGACGAGAGAGCGTACGGAGTCGACGGGTCCCAACGCGTCCCACTCTGGTTCGCGGGCGACGGCGGTCAGCTCAAGTACGACCCGAATGACCTTCCTGGGCTGTCCTTCAACATCAAGGAGGTTCTCAAGCAGAACCAAGGCAAGAGGATTCGGGTCGTCATCGACATCATGTCCTCGCTTCTCGTTTTGCATCCTCCTGAGACCGTCTACAAGTTCTTCACGCAGCTCCTCGCCGATATCAAACAGTACGACGCCGTGGTCCTCGCGACCATTGAGGAAGCCATGCACCCGCCCCAGGTGCTCGCGACGATGCAGCAACTCTTCGACGGAGTGATCGAGATGAAGCTCTACCAAGAGGGCCTGAGATTCCTCACTCTCTTGAGAGTGATGAAGATGCGCGGACTGATCGTGCAGCCGGGATACATCGACTTCTCACTCACTAGGAACGGATTGGAGGTGCGGTCATACGCCAGATAGGTCGCAGGCGCTCGCTGTCGTCCTTTGGATCCTTCCCGTCGCTGTCGCTTTCTCCGCCAGGCTGCTCGCCGGTGCGAAAGTAGCGCAGTATCTTCCCGGTCTCTTCGTCGTGGCGACCCTACCAATCTACGGCTATGCGTCGTATTGGGCTTTTGGGGTTGGGCGTCTGCTCCCTTCCAAGCTATACAAGAGACAGGCGCTCTCTGCCGGGTTCCTCGCTCTCGCGCTCTGGCTGGCGGGTTGGTCGCTGACTGTCTTATCGAACTCACCGAACCCCCAGTTGGGGGTGGGGGTAACCGTCATCGTCTTCTCCGTGCCTCTCTTTGCGTTCTTCTACTTCACCGATGAGGCGATGAAGGCAGCCCGAAGGTCCGACCCGCTCTTTCGCGACATATTGCACTGGAACCAAGCACGGATACTTCTCTGGACGGTCGTGGTGATTGCGTTAGGCTCAGTCGTCGTAGTTTGCGGCTACGCGACAGTGACCGACAACGTTGCGATACTGAATGGCATCGGCAACGGAAACTACGGAGGGGTCCTGTTCAGCCTCGACGCGAACTACCTCTACAACCTCGCATTCATCGGCGTGATCTGGCTCGCAGCCGCCGCGCTAAGGGCCAAGTGGGACAGGTACCTCAGGAGGAACTTCCTATGGCTAGCTGTCGCAGTCAGCCTCTTCTTCACCCTCGCGAATGTCAGTTTTCCTGGTTCTTTCGTCGTGCTCTTCGACTCGGTTGGCTTCGCTCTCTTCATGGCCGCCCGGTCTCTGACTCCGGTAAACAAGCTAGCACTGTCACCGACTCCCGTTGGACCTGTGCGAGCTGGACAACCAGCTCCCCCCTCATAACGTAGTGGATGTCGGGAGGACCAAACGAGACATGGAAAAGGATGGAGTGGGCCTATGAAGGGCGGGAGTCGAGTCGGCGTCCCCAGAGCCGCTCTGGTCGTCGCTCTTGTTGCAATCGTTGCTTTCGCCGTCGTCGTCGTTGCTTCGTATGAGCCCGGAAGGACTAGCACGGTAACGACCGCCACGGCCACAACTACTGCAACGACCACAACTACAACGACTGCGACATCTGGCTTTAGCGACGGGGCCGCCCTAGGGTTCTACGAGGGTCTGAACACGCCTCTCGGACTCCTCGCCGATCATCCCGGTTCGAATACAGTGTGGCTAGCAGACGACCAAGCCCTCGACTACTATGCATTGCTTGACGTATACGACTCTACGGGTAACGCCGCGGCGCTGAGCCTGGCTAACCAATTGAACAAATCGATCGCGGGGTGGGGCGGGCTCCTCGGGTACTGGAATCCGGCGTTCGAGGCGTTCGGCAGCTTCCCCGACAACACGACAGTCATGTGCGGGATAAACCACGGAATCAACGTCACAGATGGTTACGCGATCAATGCCACCGAGTTCAAAGCGTGCCCTGGCTTCGACTATTCCCTGTTCGCCGACCTGCTGGCATACCGCGTGCTGCTCGAAGTGCACTTTGGAAACTTCACGGGCGCCGAGTCGGACTTCAGGACGCTGAACGGCATGTGGGATGGCTATGGGTTCCGCGACCAGCCCTTCAACCAGACTCACATGTACCAATCATACAAGCTAGCCGACTACGTGCTGGCCTGGAAGTCTCTGGCCGACGAGCCGGCGACGGCGCAGTTCGCACAGGGATGCCTTCCGACGCTGCAGGGCGTCGAGGCAGTCATGTCCAGGCTCCAGGCTCCTACCGGCGGCGTGTGGACAGGATACGAAGCGTCCAAGGGCCAGGTCATCTTTGGCGACGAGATATCGCTGACCAACGGAGAGACCACGTCCCTATTTGTCCTCGCGGACTAGGTTCGCCTGTCCGGAGTTTGGGCCCGCATACTGACTGTAATGTGCGGGCCCGATGGGATTCGAACCCATGGTGTCTGAGTTCGCGCTCTTCAGCTTCGGAGGCTGACGCCCTAATCCGTGCTCGAGTCGAGTTTGGCACTCGACCCTTGCTATCCGTGCTGGGCTACGGGCCCGAGTCTGACCTTCGACTTTGGTAGTTAATGCTTTTCTGGCTCAGATGTGCAGTGCTCTCTGTGCCACGTAGCCGACTGCGGAGTCCTCGATCGGCGTCGTCTCGGTCACTCTGTTGCGACCTAGTCTAGAAATTTCATAGCGCTCATCAGCCTAGCGAAGCTTTGGTCTCCCCTTATCCAGTCGAACCTCGGCTCCACGTTGGCCCAAACCAGCCAACTTGAACGCTCTTCGAACGCCTTCCTCATGCAGGCCACCGTCTGTTCCGTGTCCTTGAAGCCGTTGTAGACCGCGGCCAGCCAGTATGAAGACACGTACTGAGTCTTGGATCGCTCCTTCAGCTTCTCGAGTACCTCCTGAGCCTCCATCTTCATTCCCGCCGAAGCCAGCCCGTGGCCGAGCATACCAAGGGCCACGTTGCTCTCTCCGGACAGCTTCGCCCCGGTCCTCAGCTCGGATATTGCCTCCGCGTACATCCCCTTCTCCAGGTAGGGCCTGCCGAACCAGATGTGAGTCTGAACGAAGCTGGGGTCGAGCTCGACGACCTTCCTGTACTGCTCGATGGCTTCGTCGTACTTCCGGGACAGATAGAGGACATGGCCCACCGCCGAGCTGATCGGCAGCGACAGCGGGTCGAGCTCCTGCGCCCTGCGGACTTCGTCCAGCGCCTCGTCGAGTCTACCCATGGCTTTGAGGTAGTCCGAGTAGAACTGGTGCGCAGGAGCGTAGTTGGGGTTGATCTCGAGCGACTTCTTGAACTCCTCCTCGGCGCCCTTCCAGTCCCAGTCGTAGTGGAACCTCACGACGGCCAGTGAAGTGTGCGCCTCTACCAGCTCCGGGTCAAGTTCCAGGGCCCTCTGTACCGCATCCCTCGCCCTTGGGTAAGCCACCGACGGCGGCACATATTCGGTCGCGTAGGACGCGAGCATGGCGTAGGAGTCCGCGAGGCCCGAGTACGC
This sequence comes from Nitrososphaerales archaeon, assembly GCA_030045755.1. The sequence continues at coordinate 843 of JASIEW010000128.1, read as the reverse complement.
CTTGGCGTAGCTCGGGTCAATCTCGAGGGCCGTTTCGAAGCACCTTCCCGCTTCCTCGAGGTCGGCTTTGGTCCTCCTGTTCCAGTGCTGCCGTCCTCTGAGGTATTGGACGTAGGCCTCGGGGCTCTCGGTGGGGCTGGCATCGTCCCCCCTGAGCACCTGGCCCCTCAGAGCCTCGGCGACCCTTTGGGCGATATCGCTCTGCACCGCGAAGATGTCGACCAGGTCCCTGTCGTAGTTGGACGACCACAGGTGGGCTTCTGAATCCGCGTCGACCAGCTGGACCGCGACGCGAATCTTGGAGCCCGCCTTCCTGACGCTCCCTTCGACTACTGACCCCACTCCGAGTTCTCTGGCGATGTCGGATACCTTCTTCTCCTTCCTCTTGAAGCTCATCACGGACGTACGCGCGATGACCTCCAGGCCCCTCACCTGTGACAGCCTGCCGATCAGTTCCTCGGTCAACCCATCGGCGAAGTACTCGTCGCTGGGGTCAGGGCTGATGTTGAGGAACGGTAAGACCGCGGTTCTCTTCTTCGTGGTCGTTCCACGCGGTCCCCGTCTGCTCGCCGGCTCTCCGAACCCCTCTATCTGGAACACCTCGACGGGCGTCGTCACGTTCTTGAGCGCGGGAGTCCCGAGCGACTCGAACCTGCACTCCACCTTGTTGGCGACGCTGGCCTGAACCTGAGCCGAGACGCAGATGCCGCCGGGAGGGGCCAGGGGCTCGATTCGTGAGGCGACGTTGACCGCGTCCCCCGCCACATCTGTGCCACTATGGATCACGTCTCCTAGGTGTATCCCAATTCTGACCAGGACTCTCCTCCTCTCTTCGAGGCTGGC
>JASIEW010000016.1 GCA_030045755.1 Nitrososphaerales archaeon | reverse complement strand
TTCTGCAGATTCCAAGCAGTCTCTACCTCGACATCGCGTCATACTGTCAGAAACTGAGGCGCTCAGCCGGCTCAGGGAGCTCTCCCGCCGCGTTACGCCTCATCGACGTCCAGAAGAAGATGATTCAGCAGATGTCTCGCGACCTGATCACTCTCAGAGTCGGCAAGGCAATCGCGGGAGACGCTCTGCCGAAACTCTTGCCTGAAGAGAGGTATGTGGCGCTCGCCCGGCACGAGTACGACGTCCGCCTAGACGCGTTTGTGGACGCCGTGTCCGCAGGGCAGCCTTCGTTCATAAGATACGCAAACAGGAAAGACTCGGGGAGGAACATGGTGGTCAAGCTCGTGAAACACGTGGACGAGCTGGTGGGTCTCGACCTGGTGCGCTACGGGCCGTTCGAGACCGGCGACATAGCGTCCATCCCCGCAGTCAACGCACAGATACTAATCGCGGACGGGAACGCCGTGGAGATAAGCGCAAGGGAGGGAGTCTAGGAGTAGCTACGCCATGTGTGATTGCATTTCACGCACCTGTAGAACTGAGTCGGAGGCTCGTCTCCGCTCCTGGTCTGCAGGAACCACCAGAACGCCTCGCCATTGCCGCACTTCGGGCACTCGATTTTGGTCGTCGGCAGAGAGTTAAGTTTGGACTCCTTATCCCCCACAATCTTGATCTGGTTCGGGACCGACAGTTCCTCTTCGGTCGTCTGCATCACCGTCTTCCCGGCCTTGTTACTGTAACCGCAGTTGTCGCACAGGTAAGTGATGCTCATCTCCCTAGGGCCTTTGATTTGCTTTAGCTTGAGACGGGTTCCGCACTTCGGACAGAATTTCAGGCGGACCCACCGCCGAGAGCCTTCTTTACTCCATCCAGGAGCTCCCGAGATGTCCCCATAGCTCTCTCCACGCTGTTGACGAAGGCCTTCTCGGGCTTCACGCGTTGCGCCCTGACCTTGAGTACCAGCTTCTTGATGAGAGGATGAGGAGGAAGCACTCCAGCGAACGTCACGCTCTTCTCTTCGAGCAGTTCATGGTGAACGATCTCGGCCAGGGAGTAATCCTCCCCTGTAATCTCTACCGTGAGGCCCTTCTCATCGTCGCTAGTGGTCTGTACCTGCAATTCGTTCAGTTCGCCTTTTGGTTCTCGTTATTAAGGTCACGGTTGAATCGGGACGGAGCCGAAGTCTCTCGCGAGCTTCCTCTCTTCGACGTTGCCGCACTCGTCGCACTTCGCCTTCGTGCTGTTTCCCTTCAGCAGTTGCCTTCCACAGTTGCTGCAGATTGCGAACGTCACGCCCATGTCCGGCTCGTCGATGGTGAGATGAATCATGCCATTCACTAGGCTGTTGACCCGGCATCTGACGATGTCTCCGAGCTTCACAGGGGTCGTCCTCTTCTGTCCCCTTCCTCCTGACAGACCCCTGAGAGAGAGCATGCCAGAGAAGTCCTTGTGTGTCGGACTGCCGTTGAGGAAGTGTAGCTTGACGTTCGCCGAGCTCGACTGCACGGTTTCCACTTGCCCTGTAACCCAGTCATCCACCTTCGGCAGTTTTGGCTCGACGGCTGGTCTCACCGAGATCTCCCTATTGCGGGTGTCCTTTTCAACCACGCCCGCCCTCAGCGCTCTCACGACGCCTGAGTCATCATAGGTCGACCTTCCGGGCAGGAACTCCTCTGATACTGCCAGACTGTCTCCAGGAAGGGCGCCAGTCGGTTTGCTGATGTCTTTCATCTTTTGACCAGACCCACTGTAAGTTCTATCCACTTCGACCTTTCCAAAAACTCGCCGATTTCTCTGCCCTCCATCAGAGCAACAAGGGCGTCCGCCTGGGGGATTGAGAGGACTGGCCTATCGAATGTAAATCCGTCGATGGATATCCTTGGACAGGCCGTCTGAATGAAAGCCTCGATTTCTCTGTGAGGTGCCAGCCGATCTGGGGTTATGTCTCTCAGAGCTATCTGCACCACCTTTCTGCCATTCATCTCCAACCTCTTTGTGATCCAGCCCGTCCTTCCGAGCATCATTTGGCCCTCCTTGAGGCCTGTAATCACGCCGAATACTCTGGCGTCCAGTGCCTTGTAAACTGACAACACGGCTCTCTTCCGTCTTTCCTCGGCTGCCTCCTCCATATCGATCACCTCTTCCGTATAGGGGTCCAACATGAAGGTCGGCTGTCCGGTCGCCAGGGCGACGCCTACAGCGTGGAATTCGCTCTCTCCCAGAAATACGAATGCGTCTACCTTGTCTTTCAGAGGGCGTGTCGTGGAGAAGTCGCAGCCGAAGACCTGCCCTTCGAGCATCAAGTTGTTGCCTTTGCCTACCGACACTTCGAAGCCCTTCCCTTCCAGCGTGCGCTTCGCCGGTTCGAGCTGTGACAGGTGCTGGCTGAAGGTGACCAAGCCGAGGCGATGGTAGGGTGCGAGAACGACCGCCGCTTTGTCAAGCACCCCCTCAAATCCGATGTCGTCAGCCGCATCTATCAGGAACGTCCGCTCTCCCACTTCGTGAACGGCTGCATTGTGCCCGATGTGCAAGGCGATGTCGGCTTGGAGGCTTTCTGCGTCGCGGTCAACGGTGTCACAGATTCCAAAGCAGGAGTCTCCCGACAGGATGCAATTCACACCGTATCGCTCCTTCAGTCTCTCCATGAGCGCCTTCGTCTGTCTTTGAAGACCCCCCGGAGCGTTCAGCAACACCACTGACGGCTTGAGCTCTTCGATGATGTCGAAGACCCGGGCCTCGTCAATCCTGACGGTCATGCGGCCATCTTCTTCTCTTGCAGGAGAATCTCTGTACTGGTCCTCATGGGTAACTTCGTTGAGGCAGCCTTCATCGCCTCCTTTCCCTTCTCCATGTTCTCGGACTTCAAGGTCAACTCGAGTATGGTATCTCCGATGTTCACCCTTGCTGCGAGGCCGATGGGCTTGCCGAAGGCCTTGCGCATGCCTTCCTGAAGCCTGTCCGCTCCCGCAGTCGCGATCATCTTGTTCTCCCTGAGGATGATGTGAGGATAGGTCTTTACCACTAAGAAGTAGTTCTCCTCGCCCAGAAGGGCCACTTTCTTGTTCGCGGCCACCCTCGCAGCCTCGAGGGCGTTGTGCCTGATCTGCACTCGTCCCCTTGAGATGAGCCTCAGTTTGACGTCATAGTCCGGCCTAGACTTCCCAGTGGTGAACCTAGCGACCTTGGGGTTGGGCGCTCCTGGCGCAAACTTCTTGCTGGTGTATGCCATCCCCTTTATCTCTCGATAGTTCTTTCCGTGCAACTCGTATCAGCTCGGGAAATTCCTCGCCGACTCTTACCCCTAATTAATGTTCACGTTTTAAATCGATGAAACCCGGCAGCACGTGCCTTGCCGTTCGTCCTGCGCGACGCTTTCACAGAGGCTGAGGACTTGGCCATGGTTCTCGCGTTCGGGAAGCTTTCAGTCCTCGAAGTCTGCTCGGTGCTCAGAGGGTCCGTGCAGAGGGCAGAGGCTCCATGTGAAAGGGTCTCGGTCTTCAAGGCAAGCCCTCACGTTTCAATGAGTCTGCGCCGCTTGGCCGGCGTCCACAAGTGCGCCCCCCTGATCGCGAAGACTGTTGGAGGGGCCCCTGACTTGGGCAGACTCATAGACGAACTCGCGCAGAGCTTGGAAGACAAGCAGAATCTCTCCGTTTCAGGGTACGATTTGAGGGAAGGCGAGTACGAGGACCTCGTCAGGGCGCTCCTCGACGGAATAAGGGACAGGGGGTTCCGCAAGGTCAGACTTCTCAGGCCGAAGAACGAAGAACTGAGATCGGAAGATGTCCTGCGGAGGGCCGCGTTAGACGTGGTCGCATTTCCTTACAGAGACGGGGTCGGGTTGGGGCCCACCGCGTGGGTCCCTGATTCGTTCTCGATGCGCCGTCGTGGCGCTAGCAGGCCCGTCCCTCACTCCGACATAACGCTCTCTCCAAGACTTGCCAGAACGTTGCTCAACCTCGCGGGCTTGCAGAATGGTCAGGTGGTCCTCGATCCCTTCTGCGGGTCTGGCACCATTCTCTGTGAAGCCTTCATGGGCTCGCTGTACTGTGTCGGTTTTGACTCCAGCGCGGCGAGGGTGCATGAGGCGATTCAGAACCTGAAGTGGCTGGGCGCTCCGGGAGGCAGATACGACGTGAGAAAGGGAGACGCGCGCGACCTGAACAGGTTCCTCCGAGGGCGGAAGGTCGACGCTGTTGTAACCGAGCCTGTGCTTCTGCCCACGTTCGAAGCGAGACCAAGGACGACTACGGCACAGGATCTGGTCGGCAGAGCGGGTGAGATCTACTCGAAGGCGCTCGATTCCATGGCCGACTCTCTTCGTCCAGGGGGACGGATCGTAGTGGTGGTGCCGGTCGTTCAGACAATAGAAGGAGAAGAAGTCATACTCTCGCTGGATGGCCGCAAGCTGAACCTAAGGTTCTATCAGCCAGGCCCCGTGGGTTTCGAGTATCCTGTGAGGCTGTCGTTCGAGAGCACCCGCTGGGTAAAGAGGGCAGTCTATGTCTTCGAGTCGCCGTTCTGAAGGCGCCTTATCCTCGAAGTCCCTCTGCTAAGGATCCCAGACAGCAGGTTGAGCTGGTGGTCGGTCAGACCGGACGTCGCCGCGAGCCTCTTCCCCTCTTCGAATAGCGTCTCTGTCTTGTGCCGGGGTGCTCCAGATTCACTGCCCAGCTCGAAGAGGCTCTTCGCGAAAACTTCTCTCGCCGTGCGGCCCTGCTCCTTCCGCCTAGTCCTAGGCCCCCTTGAAGCGAGATACAAGACGATCGCCACCGCGTGCCCGACATTGAGGGCCCTATAGCTCGGCGCCGTTTCGATGGTGGTCGTGATGTCGCAGATCGAAATCTCCGCGTTGGTCAGTCCTGTGGTGTCTCTTCCAAACACGAGGGAAGAAGTCTTTGCCGCCGAGAGGACTTCGTTGAGCCTTCCGGGACCTTCCGCCCGTCGAATCACGTTCGAGTTCTTCTTAGCCTTCACAGCTGTCGTGGCGACAAGCAGCTCGTTTTCCTCCCGGACATTGTCGAGGGTCGTCACTACGGCTTCGTCAAGGACTCCCGCTGCATGTGACGCATAGGTCGCTGCGACTGAGATGTCGACTTTGGGATTCACAAGGTAGAGTTTCTCGACCGAGAAGTTACGGACGAGCCTCGCCACGTGCCCGACGTTCACCGGCCCGTGCGGTTCGACCAGTGTGACAGACACACCCCTGGGCATCATGTGGAGCCCCTTCTGACGACCCTGCTTGAGAAACACAGTCGGGCGACCTCGTCTGGGGTCAGCGAGCATACCCTCCTTTCTCCGAAGTCGTGAGATGCCCCGACCATTCCGAGCATTGCCAGAGCCGTCGTGACTCGCTTCCTTCTCAATGAAAAGAGACGATTCAGCCGTCGTATCTGTGGCACTGTGAGGCGGGCTCTGGGCGTGATCGATACAAGCAAGGAAGTGACCTTTGGCGGGGGAGAGAACGAGGCCCTATCTACCCGTGAGAGAACCTTGATTCCAAATGCGACTTGCGACAGCGCCGATACGCCCCTGTAATTCCTCGACCCTGGTTCAGCGAGTATCTTCCTGACAAAATCCTCCTGCAGGAGTACTATGGCTCTTCGGAATCTCAGACGGGCCAGCCACTCGATGAATATCGAGGACTGTGAATAAGGCAAGCTAGCGACCAGTACGTCGAAGCTCGGTCTGTGCTCGAATGCGTCCTCCAAGTGGACCCGGCCGGCGCCGCTCCCAACCAACGAAAGCGTGCGTTCGTAGTTCTCGCGGTCGACTTCATAGGCTTCAAAGGAGTCTGTCAGCCCGACGAGCGTCTTCGTGAGCGCGCCTCTGCCTGTGCCGATTTCAAGGACTCTTTCGTTCCTGAGAATCCGCGCCGCCTCGACCATGTCCAGCATGACCTTCTCGTCGACGAGGTAATGCTGTCCTAGTTTCCTGCGTTTCATCTTCTGACGAACAGGTTGACCCTGGAGTCGCCCTCGAGCTCTTCGATTATCCTCTTCGCTATCATCTTCGCAGGGTCTCTGAGGCCGACGCGGGTCTGGATGTCGTCGAAGCTGGAGAATGGTCGCCTCTCTCTCGTCTCCAGTATCTCCTTCATGAACGTCTTGCCTATCCCCGGAATCAGTTCCAGCCCATGCAGACGGGGTGTGAGCGGCTGGACTTCGTTGAAGTAGCCGACGTATCTCTGCTCGTTCTCCTTGACCAATGCTTCCACTACGGTGGGGAGTGACGCCTTCGCTTCAGGCGACAACTCTTCATACGCGAGTTTTCCAAGCACGCTGATTATCTTCTCTCTTCCTTCCTTGCCTATCTTCACCCTGTCGCCGGGCTCGAAGTCCTTGTTCTCCATGGCGAGCAACTCCAACAGCGTGAGCCTCTCCGCTCCGATTGCCTGGACGATAGGCCCCTCCCTTCCCCGGATCGCTTCAGACTTCCCCCTTGGCATGAAATCAAGGACGTAGGCGAACTCCTCGTACTTCTTATCTGCGGGCAACATTTACCAGGATTGGCACCTCTTGTGTTCGGTTCTAGCCGGAGAACGGCTCCAAAAAAGCGACGAGCGAATGTTCGAGTGTCATCCCTGACTTTCCTGACTCCTAAGATTTTCAGCTCGGCCTCGTTATTAACGCTTGGTAAGACTATTTCTTCCGCAGGATTTCGAGAATCTTCTCTAAGGATTCAGTCGACAGGAGCTTTCTCCATCCCGCTGTGAAAGTCCTGAGCTCCTCGATGGACTTTGGCATCGTGTTGACCAACTCGACCGCCTCCTCGTCGCTCAGACCACAGTCCGCCACGAGTTCCTTGCGGAGCTTCTTGGCCGTGTCGGCCGCCGCCTTCGAGAACTTCGTCGTGTAGTCCAGGGTCCTCTTCTGGATTTGATCCGCTTTTTCCAAGTCTATCTTCTGGAGAATCGTGTTCGCCTCGGATATCGTCAGGAGCTTCTTTGCCTTTTCAGACATCAACTCCCCTCCATCCGGACGATGTGCTCCTTCCTTGCGATCAAGGTCTTCATCTTGTTGCCTACGGGAACTTCGATCGTGACCGCCCTCCTTCCCGAGGCCTTGACCGTGCCCACAAGTCCGTTGAACCTGCGATGAGGCATCCCCTTGACCTGGGCCGGGTCTATCTTGATCACGACCCTGTCGTTCGGCGCATACTCCACCAGCAGACTGCTCAGCCCTTTCTTCGTCGATGAGCGCAACAGAGCCCTAGTTCTTCTTCTGATTCCATGGGACTTCGGCAAATTCGAATTCTCCTGTTTCCTC
>JASIEW010000127.1 GCA_030045755.1 Nitrososphaerales archaeon | reverse complement strand
GCCGTGACGATGTCTTCGAAGTCACCGGGCTCCTTTGCGACGAGCGTCGGATTCGTGGTGATCCCGTCCACTATGCCCATCCTGTTGAGCTTCCTGATCCACTCTAGGTTGGCCGTGTCAAGGAAGAGCTTCATCTTGAAGCCAGGAGGTTCTCGGCGTATTAAAGACTGGCTTAGGTGGGTTCTGCCAAGAGGTTGGCTGGGGAAGCTCTCCGTCAAGTGTCGGCTCATTAGTCAGGATTTCTGTGAGTCCTTCCCGACGGGGAAAAGAGGGTGATCTTGTCAAGAACCGGGTCGTCGATGGCTTTGAAGCTTTCCGGGTTTGATGCAGTCCGTATTCCAGCGAAGCACCTTACCCTAGCCTTTGGATAGGCGTCGCGAATCCTAAGCGCGGAACCCGCCATCGTAGCACCACTCGTTACGAAGTCGTCTACCAGTAGGATTTCCTCTGGGTCTCTCAGAAGCTTCTGCGTTACCCTCTGAGAATCGAAGTGTTCGATCGCCGGTGCGTGGTCTCTAACGGGATAGATTCTGACAAGAGACGGCGATACAGTCGAGCCGAATCCCCTCTTAACCAGTGCTTCGGCGATTAGACGTGGAACCCAAAGAGTGTCCGGTTTCATCAGGGTGCTCCGAGTGATTGGAACGAGAACGGGGTCACTCTCGAAGAGTTTCATGAAGGGAAGCTTACTCTGGGACTCGCTCATTGTCTCGGCGATGAATTGCGACAGGAAGGTAGACTTCCCTCTGACATCGATTGAGTATTCGTTCTTCAATGCATATCTGTATACGCGAGACTTCCTCGCTTCAGCCCCTATTCCTCTCGGCGAGTAGGACCAAAGCGCACCGTAGTCGAATATGTGGTTCCCTAGGGCGAGATACTGCGCGAAGTTCAAGCGGCGACTTCGAGGACGTCCTGGCCTGGAAGACTTTCGAGTATCGCCTTCGGATCGGACAGTTTGATTGCCCCGAACTTCTCCATCTCCTTCGGCCAGTCCAGCTCCGACTCCCACAACCTCTTCCAGATGAACAGCGGCCTTCCCAAGCGGAGGGCCTCATATCCCTGAGAGATTGATCCGCTACTCTCGCCAGCTTGGACGATGACCGAGGCGTCGGCAATCAAAGCCATGGTTCTGTTTCGGCGGATGAAGTTCCCTGGAAAGACCTTGTCGCCCACTTTGAATTGCGAAACGGCCAGATGTTCTTTGACTATCTCCGCCTGGAGGGCCGCGTTCTCAGCCGGATAGCTTCTGTCGAGAGGAGTTCCCAGGACAGCGATGGTCTTGCCGCCTGTCTCGATGGCCTCCAGATGAGCCGTTGCGTCAATCCCTTTCGCAAGTCCGCTGACAATCAGAACTCCACGACGAGTTAGGGCTCTCACAATGGTCTTAGCGTCCGCTACGCTTTCGGGGTCGGGAGTCCTCGTCCCGACGATTGCGACTCTTGGCCCTGGCAACGGAATACGCATGGAACCCGACGAGTAAAGCACGGCCGGGGCGTTCTTCGCTTCGACGATGTTCAGTTTGCGGCCGAGGAGAACGTCTGGTGTCCATTTGGAGATTGCCAGCGCGGCAGACCTCTCCATCGAGATTCCCTTACGACTTTTGCTTTTAAGGGCTTTACGAGGCCTCATTCTCGACTCTTGAGAGCCGTGCTTGAAATTATTCCTTTTCCTTCCCGACGGAAGCGGGCGTTCTCGATGGAGGGTTTACCCGAGAGTTTTGCACTAATGGCCGGATTGACTGGGAAAAACTAACAAGATCCGTTGATTCATTCGCTGACGGGCTCAGGCTGCTTCTGCAACTTGAATATCGGTCCGAGCAGGATCCAGAAGATCGAGCCGCCCGAGACGAGAGCCCCGACTACCATCGTCGGGATGACCCCCGAGGTGGTGACGAGCGCGCCGCCGATCAGGGCCCCCGCCGGGATCGTTCCCCACACGATGGTCCTCATCGTGGCGTTCATCCTCCCCTGGAGCCTGTTGGGGGTGATGATCTGCCGGAGGCTCACCTGGTTGATGTTGTAGATAGGGACCCCGAGAGAGGAGACGAAGAACGAAAATCCGAGCACCGGTACCGCGAAGGCGCCGTGCGCAAGCAGGACGATGAGGAACCCGAACGAGCTGGCGGTGGCTACCGCGATTGACCTTCCGAAGCCGAGGGCCTTGGTCACCCTGGCATTGATCAGTACGCCGACTAGGAAGCCAGCCGCGCCGACAGTGAAGACTATACCTATGACGCCCTTGGAGATGTCTAGTACCCTCAGGGCGTATATCAGGACGGCAACGTTGAAGATGTTGCTCCCCATGTTCCACGTACTCGTGCAGCCAGCCTGGGTCCAAAGCAGGGCGTTTCCTGTTATCACGTGGATTCCTTCTCTCATCTCACCGAAGAAGTCTCTCTTTGCGGTGGAAGGGTTAGGCTGAGGCTCGGGCTTCCTGACCCAGACTAGGGCAAAGGCTGCCGCGAGCGTCCCGGCCGCGTCGACGGTGACCGCCAGCGCCGCCCCAACCAGCTGCATGAGGATGCTCGCCACGCTCGGGCCGACCACGCCCGAGGCCGAGGCGCTGGTCTGCAGCTTCTGGTTCCCTTCGATCACGTCTTCCTTGTCCACGAGGCTCGGGAGGTAAGACTGGTAAGCAACGTCGAAGAACAGGGTAGTGATACCCATCACGAGCGAGACGATGTACAGCTGGTAGACGTCGAGGAACCCAAAGACGAAGGCGAGCGGCACAGAGCCCAGGGCCGCGACCTGTATCAGGTT
>JASIEW010000126.1 GCA_030045755.1 Nitrososphaerales archaeon | reverse complement strand
GTCGCGCTGGTTGTGCTCGGCTCCTATGCGGCGATAGCCTTGACGGAGTCTCACGGCAGCTCGCCTGTCGTCGTGAACCTGGGCTACTACCTCACGATCAACCATGCGCCCGCGGTACTTGGCATATCCGACGGATCCTTCCAAAAGGCCGTGGGGTCCTCAGCGGTCATCGACACCACGCTTTTCACCTCAGGCGGGCCGGAAATGGAAGCCCTCCTGGCGGGAAAGATCGACATTGCATACGTAGGTCCCGACCCGGCGGTCAACGCCTACATCCAGTCCATGGAGTGTGTCAGCTCAAGCTCTACAAGTTCCAGCTCTATCAGCACGTCTTCAAGCTCAGGATCTGGTATCAGCTCTGCCGAGACTAGTTCTTCAAGCAGCTCTACCAGTTCCACCACTAGCACAAACACTTGCAGTTCAGTCAGTTCCAGTCTCGTGGTGGTGGCCGGAGTCACCAGCGGCGGAGCGCTCTTCGTCGTCCAGAACGACTCCGGCATCACCTCGATCAAGGACCTCGGTGGAAAGACGTTCGCTGCTCCAGGCGTAGGAAACACCCAGGACATAGCCTTGAGGTACTTCCTGCAGGAGAACGGCTACAAAACGACGAAACAGGGAGGGAACGTCACGGTCGTGGACACGAGCGACTCCAACATAGTCACCCTCTTTGCCCAGGACAAGATTGACGGGGCCTGGGTCCCAGAGCCATATGGTGACCAGCTCATACAGCAGTTCGGCGGCAAGCTCTTTCTGGACGAGAGAAGTCTGTGGCCGGGCGGAAACTTCTCGACTACGGAGCTGGTCGTGAGGACTCAGTTCCTCCAGCAATACCCGGGCATTGTCAAGAACATTGTCTCAGCCGACGTCGCTGAGTCGCTCTGGATCAATTCCCACTCTTCTGAAGCCCAGACCGAGCTGAACTCAGCTTTCATAAGCCTGAGCGGAGTGGGGTACAGCCCAACCGTCTTGAACGCCTCATTCTCAAGGCTCACCTTCACCTACGACCCGCTAGAGAGTTCCGTGGCGGTGCAGGCAGAGCACGCATATGCTGTGGGGGACCTGACGACGAATCCCACGGACCTCAGCGGGCTGTACGACCTGTCGATACTGAACAGCGTATTGAAGGCAGACAACCTTCCTGCGGTCCAGTCGTAGGCGACGAGGTTGTTCGAACCCGACGCCCAGACGATGAGCCTCCGCGACTACATGCGCTCGCTCGAAACGAGGAACCTGTTGCAGATAAGGAGACTCGAGAAGTCATACAACAGCGGCGAGGGCGACAAGAGGAGGAGCCTCCTCGTTCTCGACAACATCGACCTGGACATCGGGCAGGGGGAGTTCGTCACCGTCATCGGTCCTTCGGGCTGCGGAAAGAGTACGCTACTCAACATAATCGCGGGTCTCGACCGGTGCGATTCAGGCGAAGTGATAGTCACGGGACACAGGGTCCCCTCCGTCGGACCGGACATAGTCATGATATTCCAGGAGGACGCGCTCTTCCCTTGGCTCAACGTGCAGGGAAATGTCGAGTTCGGTCTCAAACAGCGGGGCATCGAGAAGGAGGAACGCAGACGGATTGCCCAGGAGTACATCCAAATGGTAGGGCTGACTCGTTTTGCAGAGTCCTACGTTCACGAGCTGTCGGGAGGGATGAAACAGCGGGTGGCGATAGCCAGAGGCCTCGCCTTGAACCCGCGAATCCTGCTGATGGACGAGCCGTTCGGCGCGCTCGACGCCAAGAACAGGGAGAACCTGCAGAGGCAGATACAGGAGATCTACGCTCAAACGAAGAAGACGGTGATATTCGTCACGCACGACGTCAGGGAGGCCGCCTGCCTCGGCGACAGGGTCATCCTCTTCTCTCATGCGCCGGCGCGGATAAAGCGACAATTCGTGGTTGACTTGCCGAGGCCGCGCAGGTCCGAGGACCCGGCGCTTCAGGGCCTGACCAATGCGATTCTGAGAGACCTGAAGGAAGAGGGAGACTTTGGAGAACCAGGAGAAGACACAGCCTAGCGCGGGCGCGACGCCCTCCCGAGAGAAGGTCACAGATTTCGTAGACATAGTCATAGCCCTGGCGGTCATCATCGGCGGTTGGCAGGCCGTCTTCTGGCTGAAGGTATATCCGGCCTACCTTCTCCCATCGCCGCTCACAGTCCTGGAGGCCTTCGTCGCACTGATCCAGAGCGGGACGCTTCCGGAAGCTGTCGTGACCACCGGCTATCGGCTTGCCTCAGGCTTCGCCCTCGTCATGCTGATCGGCGTCTCCGTGGGCGTGCTGATGGTCAAGTTCAAGCGCTTCGGGAGGACGATGGCCTCTTTCGGCCTGGGCCTGCAGTCCTTCCCCGCAATCGCCTGGGTCCCCTTCGCCATACTGATCATCGGACTCAACTTCTGGGGGATAGTCTTCGTCGTAGTCATGAGCTCGACGTTCTCGGTCATGCTCTCGACCTACGCGGGGCTGAGGAGCATCCCGCCCATCTACATGAAGTCCGCGCGGAACATGGGCGCAAGGAGGTTCTCTCTGCTCACGGGGGTGATGTTTCCGGCCGCGATGCCCTCAATGATAACGGGGATAAGGCAGGCCTGGTCCTTCGCCTGGCACGCGGTGATCGGAGCTGAAATACTGATGGCGTCCGTCGGGCTGGGCGCCATACTCGCCTTCGGGAGCGAGTTTGTCAGGATGGACGAGGTCATCGCGTCCATGATCACGATCTTCATCATCGGTTTTGCCATCGACAGGCTGGTCTTCTACAGGTTGGACCGGAGCGTGCGCTCCAAGCGAGGACTTGCAGCCTGAGCGGCTACCGGTCGCCTGCGAACTTAGACCTGTCCGTCGCTTTAGGCGGTGAGCAGCGCCCTCAACTTGGGCGCCGAATCGTAGAAGGGGACCCAGTCTATCGCAGTCCCGCGTTTCGCACGGCCGCTGACGATGCTCTCCAAGGCCCGAGCAGTTTCTGCCGGTGTGCTGCGAGTCGTGTCTAGCTCCCAGACCTTGGATGGACCGTATGCGCGCTTTGCCTCCCAAAATGCGTAACCTATCAGCTCTGCCTCCACGTTGTCCCTCACCTTCAGGGCGTCATACTTCCTCTCGCTCAGTCTGACCTTCAGGACGGAGGGTTCGCACCTAAGCACGATGGCGACGTCGAGCACTCTCCGTTCTATGACGTCTGAAAGCAGGTGGCCGTAGACCAGGCAGCGACTCCACAGCCTGCCCGCGAGCCTCGCCTTCAGCCTGTCCGTGTCGACCGTCGACTCGTCGCCCTTCTTGGAGACTGCGTGGGCTTCTTCAGCCAGGCCGCTGATGCTGTAACAAGGGACGCCCAACCTCGGCTCGAGGGCCAGCGCAGCCGTCTTCTTTCCTGTGCCTGGGGAGCCCGTCAGCCCGATGACCAGTCCGGTCCGCTGTCGGATGCTCATGTCCGCTGGTTCTGCTTGAGCTTGGTCGCGAAGTGGGCCCTGAACTTGGCAAGCTTCGGCGATATCACTGCCTGGCAGTAGCCCTGTCCTGGGTTTCTCCGATAGTAGTCACGGTGGTACTCTTCAGCCGGATAGAACTCCTTGAACGGGACGACCTCCGTGACGATCCTGTTCTTGAACGCCTTCTCTCGCGTCAGCTCCTGGATCATGCCCTCCGCCGCTCTCTTCTGCGACTCGTCGCGGTAGAAGATCACGGAGCGGTACTGGGTCCCCTCGTCCGCGCCCTGTCTGTTCATCGTGGTGGGGTCGTGTGTTGCGAAGAACACTTCGAGAAGGTCCCGATATGTCAATTTGCTCGGGTCGAAGGTCACCTGGGAGACTTCGGCGTGGCCAGTGGTGTCGGTGCACACCTGCTCGTAGCTCGGGCTGGCCACCGAGCCTCCCGAATAGCCAGGCTCCACTTTGACCACCCCGACGAGCTCCGAGAAAACGGCCTCCGAGCACCAGAAACAGCCGCTGCCGAAGGTCGCTACTTCGAGTCCGCTCAACAAACCGCCGGAGGACCGGCGACGTATAAATTGTTCAGGTGGCCCATCCGCGGCAGCCAAAAAGGAAGGCTAAAGAGCCACACCAGGGCTTCCGTACTCCATGAGTGCCTCCTTGACGGACCATCTGGAGGGCGAAGGCGCGATGGCTCGGGAGGGAGCGAGAGAGGGTGGCGAAGACGGGCTTGAGAGGTCGGCTCCATGAGCGAGAACGAGT
>JASIEW010000125.1 GCA_030045755.1 Nitrososphaerales archaeon | reverse complement strand
GCCGAAAGTGATGCTGGCGCGGCCTTTCTCAGGTCACAGGCTTTTGTGAAGGTTCCAGTATCTGTCGCCGACGTGATGGAGGTTCTTGATGCATATTCCCTTCTTCATACCCTCCGCCTCTGAACTCGGAACCGTGGATGAACCGACGGCGATCGACCTCCCCTTCTTTTCCTCTTTGACCACGACCAGCCTCCCCGCCTCGCCCCAACCGTCCAGTCTCCTTATCCCCGGGCGCATGACGTCCGCCCCGTTCAGGAGGAACTTGATCGCGCCCTCATCGACGACAACCGAGGGGAACAGGTCGAGAGTCTTCGATGAACCTAGGTAAGGGATGAAGGACGAGTTAGCCTCTACGAATTCGAATCCGTCGAGAGCCGTGAACACCACGCCGTCCTCGGGTTCGGCGCAACTCGCCTGGGCGGACTTCGGCAGGCCAAGAGAAACCCTGAGCGAGGACTCGATCCGTTCAGTCATGTCTCCCGAGTCATGTCGGGATAGGACCCACTTTCTCAACCTGATTCCTCGATATGATTGCTTAAATAAATCAGTTAGGCACCGCGAGAATGAGGCAAGAACTTGTCAGTAGACATGGCTGTGAAGGTCCTCGATGAAAGCCTGGGCAAGGTCGTTCTGATCAAGCTCAAAGGAGGCAAGGTAATCAGAGGAACCCTTCAGGGATTCGACCAGCACATGAACCTGTCCCTGGAGACTGCGGAGGAAGTCATGACTGACGGCAAGTCAAACAGCCTGGGCACCCTGATCGTCAGGGGCGACAACATAATCATAATCTCCCCTCCCCCGAGTTGAACAGGGCCGATGGAAGGCGCTGACAAGCTCCTGATGCTTATCGAGAACGCGAACGGTGTCCTGTGAGAGTGGGTAGCACCGGACCGAATCTACCTTTAATACCGAACCGACGCTAGGAGCGAAGGTTGTCCGCCCTCATCACAGCCTTGGCGTCTGGAGGAGCGGGCGTCGCCCTAGGAGGGGTCGTGGTCTATTTCGTCTTCTATCCACGGGCGAAGACGGAGAAAGTAGTGGTGGCGGCGCGGGAGCCACACGGCAAGACGACAGTCACCACCGTGTCGTCCGCTGAGCTCGAGCGCTCGAAGAGAGACATGAGGACGGTGATGGTGGAGAGGGACCTTCTCTCGTCTGCGCTGATGAAACTCTACGAGGCGGAGAGCGAGGGGAAGATAACCCGGGAGGAGAGGGAGATGATCTCCAAGAGGTACAGCGAACAGATCAAGGGCCTACAGACGAAGCTTGAGGACGTGGAGCTGGTGGTGGAGGTAGGAGAGCTCGAAGGCCTGCGGAACGAGTTGATGACGCTTTTCGAACAAAAGATCCAGAACATAGAGGTGAGGCTCGACGTGGCCAAGCAGAAGCTCGGCATAACCGCCCAGCCGGAGGCACCGAAGCCAGCGGCAGAGCCGAAGAGGGAACGCGTGACGGACCTGGAACGAGCCGTGGAGAAGAGAGCCAAGCCCGAGCTCAGCGAGTCGGAGAAGAGGATCAAGGAGCTCCGCGACGAAGTGATGGACGCAGTTAGCCAGCTCGAGCAGATAGACCTGGAGAAGAAGCAGGAAAACTGAGACACCGCTTCACACGCGACGAAGCGGGAGGGCCGCAGCAAACTGAGTACGGAGAGTTTCTAAGCACTTGTCAACGCGAATGAGCCTGAAGAATCAGAGGTCAGAGCCCCAGAACTAAGCGTGCGTAGTCAGGCACACGACGCCGAACGTCCCAGCGCACGCCCACCCCAGATAAGAGACAATTGGGAACGTAATCGCCCCCAACGCGACTCTCGTGCCAAGGAATCCTTAGATTCCAGTCTCGCGGACTGAGGCAAGTGGACGAAGACCACGTTCCTGGCGGAAGTCGAAAGAGTCTGAGAACAGTTCTCCTCTTAGCGTTTCTTCTAACTGCCTTGACAGAGATCCTGAACGCCGTACTCTCCCTCCTCTTGCTTTTGCCACCCATTCACACTCCTCCACTCCCAAGCGAAAACCTCACGCAACTCTACGACTTCCTAGACTCTGCCTTGATTTTCGCCTTCAACCCCGTGGTCTGCTTTGTCGCCTTCTACAAGATTAGCCCGTCGTTAGTGTTTCAATCGAGCTATGACTATCTCGACCTGATGGAAAAGTCACTCGTCGGAGCCGCCATAGGCTCGGCAGTAGGATTCATTGCCCAAGTGGCGATTCTTGTCGCAGGCGGCGACCCATTTGTATCATTCACCTACCTCCTCGGGATCATTCCGCTGGCTGACCTCGCGTTGGCAACGCTCAGTGCTGCAGTAGGAATGATGTTCTTGGCCTTGACGGCCGTCGCTTTCGGACACCTGCGGTCAGGAGTACTGCTGGCCGCAGGAACAGATGAAGAGGAAAAGACGGCCCAGCCAGTTGACACTCCGCAGCAGGGCTAGCGCCTACCGGATGGGAGTATCCAGTCCTCAAGCGAAGACATCATAGACAGCGTAAATAGCTTGGCTAACGACGTGCCACGGCAGTATACGCATTTTGGATAATCAAAGGCAGGCTCTGAAGGGCGTGGCGAAGGAGCTCTCGAAGAGAATAGGAAGCTCGGCGACCTTGGGCCTGGGCAGCGGCTCGACGCTGGCCACGCTGCTCGAGGAGCTCTCGCCTCTGCTGATAGCAGGTTCCAAGAGAGTCGTGGGCGTTCCGACGTCTTCTCAGATAGAGCTCGTGGCTTCGAAGTGCGGGGTCACCTTGGTCCCGTTCAAGGGATATGTCGACCTCGCCGTGGACGGAGCCGACCAAGTCGATCAGAACCTAAACCTGATCAAGGGGGGAGGAGGCGCGCTGCTGAAGGAGAAGGTCGTCATGAGCGGGGCGAAGGAAATCGTGATAGTCGCGTCAGAGAACAAGTTCGCCAAGAGGCTATGTGAGAACGCAGTTAGAGTTCCCATCGAGGTCGTGCCTATGGCGCGAGAAAGCGCCAAGGTCAGGCTCTCGAAGCTCGGCGGAGTTCCGGAGGAAAGGCTCCTCGCCAAAGGTTACCCCTACTTCACCGAGAGCGGTAACGTCATCCTCGACACGATCTTCGAGCCCATGGACGAGCCGAAGGACATGGAAACGAAACTGAAATCCGTGCCTGGCGTGGTCGAAGCAGGGGTATTC
>JASIEW010000124.1 GCA_030045755.1 Nitrososphaerales archaeon | reverse complement strand
ACGTGGTCACCGTTGACGCCTCGGATACGTCGCCGAGGAGGTTCCAGGAGGTCATCAAAGGAAGCATGAGTGCGTCGTGCCGGGTCAGGGCGTTCCACAAGGCTGACAGGGATTACCCACTCGTCTCAGCGGCTTCGATCGTCGCGAAGGTGGAGAGGGACGCGGCGGTCGACAAGCTGAGGGAAGCCTACGGGGACTTCGGGTCAGGTTATCCGTCCGACCGCAAGACGAAGTCCTACTTCAGGCGGTGGCTCGAGGATGGCAGGGCGCCGCCCGAGTGGACACGAAAGAGCTGGAAGTCGTGGAAGACTTTCCAGCAAAGTGTGCTCGATCAGCCCGCTCGATGAGAACTCGGGACGTAGAGCGGGACTCCAAATGAGTCCAGGGTATCAGATAGAAGGGCACTACGAAGGCTGACACGGTCAGGACCGTCCAGTTGCTCGCAAGGATCGCCCAGAAACCCGGAGGCTCCTCAGCGGGTCGAAGACCTGGATGAACGTCTCCTTCTCGTCGAATATGGCTAGAGGACTTAGACGGTACGAGCGGAGTGAACTTGATGATGGCTCGCGTCAGTCCGGTCCATAGCCCGTCCTTGGCGTAGTAGAGGGTCAGGGCGGCAATGCCCAACGTCATGGGCAGAGCAGGTGCGGTCCCGAGAGTGTGGATGGTGTAGGTTCCCCCCCTCGATGGCCCCGGCCAACCAGTGCCCTGAGAGGGTTGGTCGACAACGGCCGGGTTCTTGGTTGTTCTCCCACTCCACCACAGAAAGGATTGTTCATCAGCTTTCCTAGCGGTTCAGCGCGAAGCGTAGATCAGAGCGTGGTCCTTGTCGAAGGGGCTCAGCTCTATCGTGGTCACGATTCTGAAGCCGGACCTCTCCAGCTTGGCCTTCTCGTCGGCGAATACCGCTTCCGGTTCTTTCAAGGAGTCGATGCTCCTGGCCTTGACCACCAGCAGCAGTTTGCCTCCCGGCTTCAGCAGCCTTTCGCAGTTCGCCACCGCTATCTCAGTCTGGTCGGGCTGCGCTATGTCGCAGTAGACCACGTCGACCTTGGAGAGCGCGTACTTCGACGGGTCTCTGGCGTCACAGACGAAGGGGATGACGTTCTTCCGCTCGCGGGCGACCTTCTCCACGAACTCCCTGGCGACCCGCGGGGAGAACTCGACCCCAACCAACAGACCGCTCTCTCCGATGAGGTCCGAGACGTGCGAAGCAGTCGTCCCTGTGGACACGCCGAGGTACAGCACCTTCGACCCCTCGACTATGACTTCGTCGGGGAGTCCCTTGATGATGGCGGCGGCGAGTTTGCTCCTGAACGGGTCCCAGGTGCGCCACTCGGAGCCGTTACGCGCGACCAGGTCTTCGTTGTAGACCTTCTTCCCAGGCGTCCCGTTACGAGTTAGGAGGACCGTCCTGCCCATCCTGTCCTCCCTGAGGAGCCGGTTCATCTTCGGCGGGGCTTGTAGTCCCTGGTTCGGCCCTTCGGAGCCCGCTTCTCCCTTTCAGGCTTGCGGGCCGGGGGTTCCTTGTACCTGGCCCTGATGCTCTCGAGCCGCTTGTCGAGGTTCTGCTTGATCGTCTCATCTTCGGACCCTCTGTAGAAGTCGACCCTCGCGGCTATCGCTATCTTGTTTGCCAACGTTCTGGCGATCTTTCCTCTCTGCCACTTCGGGGCGGTGTGGACGGCCTGATGCTGGAAGAGTATCCCGTGCTTCGGAGGCCTCGCGCCCGTCCTGAGCGCCCTGAAAAGCGCCTTCTCCGCACCCAGGATCTGGATCGTGCTCGCTGGCATGACCGCCAGCCTGTCCAGACCGCCGGCCTTCGCCATGAGCCTCGCGCCGATCGTGGCTCCCGCGACCTCTGTCACGTTGGGGCATATCGACTTCATCTGGGACTCTACGTATGTGTTGAGGCCGTCTCGGATCGAGCCGAGCGAGCCTGCGAGGGCGGCCAGGGCCTTGACCTTGTCCATGTCCTTGCCTGACATCGTACCGCCCTTCGACCTGTCTCTGGCGGCTAGGATTGCCTCGACCTTCTTGTCGGTGAACCCTCTCCCCTTCAACAGTTCCTCAGAGTATGACTCTCTCGCCCCGACGTCGATGACGAGGCGGCACAGGGCTAGGTTGTCCTGGATCATCTGCGTAAGCTCAGGAAAGCACAGGCCGTACCATTCGGAGACCCGGGTCGCCGTGACGTTCAGGAACTTGTCGGCGTCGTCCAGCGCCTGGATCGCCTGCACGAGGTGCAGGTCGGGCCTCGAAGACGCGGCGCGTATAGCATCCTCCGCCGCCTCTAGGCTCTTCCGCCTGACTTCCTCCAAGCTCTCTCCCCCGGGCGTGGCCGATGACAAGTGGACCCAGACGACTTGCGCCTTCAGTCCATTAAAGGGTTTCAAGAGGAGGTTCTGATACGTTGTCGGTGTCCGACTCCGAATCGTCTCGGTATTAAGCGTCGGTTGCTGGGACTACAGCTTGAAGAGGACTTTGATTTTGATGTCGGGGTTCTTCTCCAT
>JASIEW010000123.1 GCA_030045755.1 Nitrososphaerales archaeon | reverse complement strand
GAGTGCATCGTGCTCGGTCAGGACAAGCTGGCTCTGATCTCCGAGGAGCTGTGCATAGGGTGCGGGATCTGCGTCAAGGTCTGCCCGTTCGACGCCATCGACATCCTGAACCTGAGCGAGGAGCTCAAGGAAGACAAGATAGAGCAGTACGGCGTCAACGCCTTCAGGCTCTTCAGGACGCCCACCGTGAGGAAGGGGCAGGTCGTCGGACTCGTGGGAAGGAACGGGATAGGGAAGTCCACTGCCCTGAAGATACTCGCGGGCCAGCTCATCCCCAACCTGGGCGACTACGAGCACGAGCCCACCTGGGACAGGTTCCTGTCGTATCTCAGCGGCAGGGAGATGAAGCAGCACTTCGAGAGGATCGCTGACGGCGAGATGCGCGTCTCGCTGAAGCCGCAGGCCGTGTACAAGCTGCCGGAGGCTTGGGACAAGGACACCGAGTCTCTGCTGAAGAGGATGGACGAGAGGAAGGAAATGGACTCGGTGGTCGACGCACTTAGCCTCGGGGGGACGCTCGGCAGGCGGGTGCCCGACCTGAGCGGAGGCGAGCTCCAGAGGGTTGCGGTCGCGGTGGCGGCCATGAGGGACGCAGACCTCTACCTCTTCGACGAGCCCTCGTCCTACAACGACGTCTACCAGAGGCTCGCGGTGTCGAAGCTGATCTCGGGACTCGCCGAGAGGGGCAAAGCCGTGCTCGTGGTGGAGCACGACATCGCCTTCCTCGACTATGTGGCCGACTACGTCCAGGTGATCTATGGCGAGCCTGGGGCTTATGGGATAGTCTCCGGCCTCTACGCCTCCCGGACGGGCATCAACGCCCTCCTCGACGGGTATCTGCCTCAGGAGAACGTCAGGTTCAGGGACCACCCGGTCTCCTTCGGCCAGAGGGCGGCCGGCGACATAGTCGAAAGCGAAGACGTGATCGCGGAGTACACCGCCCTGAAGAAGTCGTACGACTCCTTCCGCCTCGAAGCAGAAGGCGGGAACATCAAGGCGAGCAGCATCATAGGAGTCGTCGGGGCGAACGCCCTGGGCAAGACGACCTTCCTCAGGATGATCGCGGGCCAAGAGAAGCCCGACAAGGGGCGGGTCCCGACCGGGGCCAAGGTGGCGTACAAGCCCCAGTACCTGACGTCGGCGTTCGAAGGGACCGTAGACGAGTTCTTCATGGCCACGCTGGGGACCAAGTACAGCGAGCCGGTGCTCCAGGACACGCTAGCGGCCCCGCTGAGGATGGAGAAGCTGCTGGCGCGGAACATGGGTGACCTGAGCGGAGGGGAGCTGCAGAAGGTGGCGATAGTCGCGACCATGGCCCAGGACGCGGCCGTGTACGCGCTGGACGAGCCCTCGGCGTTCCTCGACGTCGAGGACAGGTTCGTGGTCGCGAGGGCGATAAACAGGCTGGTGAAGATGAGAGGGAAGGCAGGCATAGTGATCGACCACGACCTGCAGGTGCTGGACATAGTGTCGGACAGGCTCATGGTCTTCGAAGGGGTGCCTGGCGCGAAGGGCAAGGCGACCGCGCCGATGAGCAAGGAGGACGGGATGAACTCGTTCCTCAAGCTGATCGGCCTGACCTACAGACGCGACGTCAACACGGGACGGCCGAGGGTGAACAAGCCGGGCAGCAAGCTGGACAGAGAACAGAAGGACAGAGGAACCTACTACTACGTCGCCGCGCAGGCGGAGGACGTTGCCCCGGCTGATTAGAGAGGCCCTCGCGTCGGCCGGCGTCCGGGGCCAAGAGAAGGTCTCGACGGGCGTCGACGTAGTCGGAGACGTGGCGATAGTGCGGCTCGCCTCGTTCGGCTCCAAGGAGAAGAAGAGCGTAGCTGAAGCGATCCTGGACCGGAGCAAGAACCTCAGGGCCGTCTTCGAGCAGGAAGGGGGGATCGAGGGCGAGCTGAGGCTGAGGAGCCTCAGGCATCTCGCGGGCGGGAAGAGCACGCTGACCCTGCATCGGGAGAACGGATGCGCCTTCAAGGTAGACGTGGCCAAGTGCTATTTCTCTCCCAGGCTGTCGACGGAGAGGCTCAGGATCGCGACGCTCGCGAAGAGGAGGGAGAGGTTCCTCAACATGTTCGCGGGGGTCGGACCATTCTCGATAGAGGTCGCGAAGCTCGCCGGCTCGAGTGTGACGAGCTGCGAGCTGTCCCCATATGCTTGCGAACTCCATCGCGAGAACGACAGGCTCAACAAGGTCGAAGGCCTCGTAACGGTGGTGGAGGGAGACGCGGCCGACCTGCCCCGGCCGCGTACGAAGTTCGACAGGATAGTCATGCCCCATCCGTCGAAGGCCGACGAGTTCCTGCCTCTGGCCCTCGGGCTCGCGAGGAAGGGCGCCACGATACACTACTACCGGCACGTCCTTGGACGCGATGAGGGCGAGGCGTCTGCCAGGCTCGCGGAGGAGCTGTCCGACATCCTGCCCCCCAAGGCTCGCTACTTCGCGCGAAGGGTGAGAGACGTCGGGCCCAGGTGGATAGAGATGGTCGCCGACGTGAAGCTAGCGCCCTAGAACGGAAGGCTCTGGCTGTATCTGTAGAGGTGCGCGATGACCCCGAAGGTCACGAGTATCGCTCCGACGTCGAAGAGCTCGAGGTTGTTGAGGCTCGCGGACGACGCCAGGGCGGCCAGGCCGTTGAGCGCGACTTGGGCCACGATGAGCAGCAGGAAGATGATGTAGACCCACTTCTTCGTGAGAATGGGGCCCATTGGCGCGGCGGCCTTCCTCACCCTCTCCCTTCCCTTCAGGTATCGGAGGAAGGCGTAGGTGCCCACGAACGACATGACGGTGATCCCGAGCATCGATGAGAAGTAGTAAGTGGGGTTGACGTACAGCCTGCAGAGAACTCCCGTCAGGTGTTCGCCGCTGATGACGCAGCTCGGCTCCGTGTTCGGGTCGACGTAGAATCCCCACGCGGTCGTGACCACGATCTGGGCTATGGTGGTGATTCCGAGCGCCGTGAAGAAGGGCCGGTCCTTCCAGTTGAGCTTCTTCGAGGTGTCTACGAAAGGAACCACGAGCGCCATCAGGAAGAGCAGCGCAGGCATCAGCCCGCCCATGACGAACTTCTGGAACTCGGTCCTGAGCAGGGCGTAGATGCCCGTCAGATACCACTCAGGGATGGTCAGCTGGCCGTTGCTGGGATTGTACGGGATCCCGAGAGGGACTGGGAACATTGCAGCCACCAGCAGCAGCGCCCCCACGACTGTCGCTATGACCGGGATGTCGAACACCAGATACCTGGGGAAGTGTATGAACACCAGGATTATCATGATCATAGGAAGTATGAACACGTGACCGGCGTAGAGCCTGAGGATGAAGTCGGAGAATCCCTGCCCGAAGACCGCGAAGCGGAGCTGGGTGCCTATCACGGGCGAGGCGTTGGCCAGCGAGGACCCGATTTCGATCGCCAGGCCGGCGCGCTGGTTGAATATCAGGTCGTAACCGCTGTAGGCCTCCACTCCCGTGATTATCCCAAGTATGATGCCGGTCACCCAGAGGACCTCGTTCTTGATCTTGAACCTGCCGCTGAAGTACTGGTAGT
>JASIEW010000122.1 GCA_030045755.1 Nitrososphaerales archaeon | reverse complement strand
GCCGCTAGAATGAAAGGACTGGACCCACTGGAAATTGTCGAGAGCAAGACTGTGTTCGACTTGGCAGACCGCGTCAACCAGATGCTCCGACTTGACCAATTCAACGGATTGGTCGACAGACTCCGCGAGCTGCTAAGGTCGACATCAAAGGAGAGAGCCGCACTATCCATCTCACAAGAGATTGCGCTCGGGAAATTTGGCGCCCTAGAAAGAGAGGAGGCCCTCAACTACGGAGTCAGGGCCGGCCTGGCAGTGATGACGGACGGAGTCACCGTCGCTCCGCTCGAGGGCATATCGAGCGTCCTGATAAAGCAAAACGACGACAACAGCGAGTATGTCTCCGTCTCATACGCAGGACCTATGCGATCGGCCGGAGGGACGGAGGCCGCGTTCTCTCTGGTGATCGCCGACATCACGGGAAAGAAACTCGGCCTTGGAAACTACAGGGCCAACCAGCCGGAAATCGACAGGTTTGCCGAGGAACTTAGAATCTACGAGAGAGACGTAGGCAACTTCCAGTTCAAAGTGACCGACGACGACATCAGGGCAGCCATATCAAACCTTCCGGTGGAGATCGACGGAATCGAGACAGATCCAATCGAGGTCGTAGTCCACAGAGGTCTCAAACGCGTAGCAACCGACAGACTCAGAGGAGGCGCTCTCAGGGTCCTCAACGATGGCGTCATCGGTCGCGCGAACAAACTCTCGAAGAAGCTTGCGAGCCTCAACATATCGGGCTGGGACTTCCTCTCGCAACTCAAAGGAGGAACTCAACAGACGACCAACGAGACAGAAAAAGCTGGGGCACACTTCGAGGAGGTCATATCCGGCCGCGCAGTTCTCTCAATGCCAAAAAGGAAGGGCGGGTTCAGGCTGAGGTACGGGAGATCAGTGAACACCGGCCTGTCTACCATCGGAATCCATCCGGCGGTTGCAACACTTCTAGACTACCCGGTCGTTACCGGGACTCAGGTGAAGGTCGACATGCCAGGAAAGGCCGCGACCATAGCGTTCGTGGACTCCATAGCCTGCCCCACCGTCTTGCTGAAGGACGGGTCAGTCGTGAGGGTCCCCACCGTCGAGGACGCAGAGCGTCTCCGTGAGAACCTCGCGAAAATCATTGATCTCGGTGACGTTCTGATCAGCTACGGTGACTTCCTGGAGAACAACAAGGCTCTACCGCCCTCACCATACGTCCCAGAATGGTGGGTACAGGACTTCAGGCAGGCTCTAACTGACGTCCCGGAGGCGTATGAAAGGCTCGCTAGCGCGGGCTTGTCGAAGGAAAGAGCGACCACGCTGTGCTCCCTTCCAATCGGTGCCCGGCCAACCATCACCGAGGCTCTCGTCATCTCACGCACTCTCGGGACTCCGTTGCATCCAGACTACACTCCCAGGTTCGACGGAACAAATCCTTCCGACCTGATCAGGCTAAGGCAAGAAAGCCACATCGAAGGCCGCAATGTCCTAGTCAACATAAAGGAAAACGGTATGGAACAGGTTCTCAAGGACTCCCTGATCGAACACTCCGTCGAGAGGGACTTCGCAGTGATTGAAGGAGACTGGGCTCTGATTGTCCAAGCTCTCCTAAGGATAGGCGAAGAGTCGGACGTGCAACAAACGGGCGATTCCATCGAGATGGTCTACAGACTCTCTGGAGTCCAGTTGGGCAAGCAGCGGACGACGACAGTCGGCATCAGGGTCGGAAGGCCAGAGAAGGCGATGGCCAGGCGTCTGAAGCCGCCCGTCCACACACTATTCCCAGTAGGGCTGGCTGGAGGCGCGTCTAGAGACCTGTTCGCCGCAGCGCGGCAGACGGACCTCAGGGCCGAGGTTGTCAACTTGTACTGCCAAGAGTGCAGCAAGAGGAGGATCTCCCCTAGGTGCCAAGTGTGCGGCAATGCGACAGTCTCGTACAAGTCGTGCCCGAGGTGCGGGGCGACAACGTCAGAGGACACATGCAGCAACTGCAAGGCAAAGACCGTGTCCTATTCGCAAATCGAGCTGGATTTGCGAGGCAGGCTGAACGACATAAAGGCAAGAATCCACTACGACTCCTCCAAACCTGTCAAAGGCGTGAGAGGACTGACAAGCGTCTCGAAGACTCCCGAACCCCTTGAGAAGGGCATAATCAGGAGCAGACACCAGGTTTTCGTATACAAGGATGGAACGCTCAGGATAGACATAACGAACGCGCCGCTGACTCACTTCAGGCCCAAGGACATCAGAGATACACCCGAGGCGCTCGTCAAACTCGGCTACAAAGTCGACCATGAAGGGAACAGTCTTGAAAGGGACGACCAGTTGCTGGAGCTGAAGCCCCAAGACATAATCATCCCGGAGGAGATCGCTCCCGACCTAGTGAAGATGGCCCAGTTCGTAGACGACGAGCTGGAGAGTGTGTACGGGCTGCAGCCCTACTACAACGTCCACTCCAGTCTTGACCTGAAAGGAAAGCTCGTCATAGGTCTGGCTCCGCACACCTCGGTGGGCGTGGCCGCGCGGATCGTGGGGTTCTCTCCGACCCAGGTCTGCTTCGCAAATCCTTACTGGCACTCGGCGAAGCGGCGCGACTGCGACGGAGACGGCGACTCTCTGCTCCTCCTCTTGGACGCCCTCCTCAATTTCTCACTTCAGTACGTGCCGCAGCAAATCGGCGGAATGATGGATACCCCGCTGCTCGTTCAGCCGATACTACTACCAGCGGAGGTGGACGAACAGGCCCACAACTTTGACATCGCCTCCTCCTACCCGCGCGAATTCTACGAGGCCACCCGGACGACTCCGAGCTCAGGCTTGGTCGAGAACCTGATAGAACTGATAGGGTCAAGATTGACGAACGAGAAGCAATTCTATGGGTATGGATTCACACACCCAACGTCTGCGATTACGACCAAGCGCTCTCGGGGGGCATATTCGACTCTGCGCACTCTCAACGAGAAAATCTCCAAGCAGATTGAAGTCGCGATTGCCATAGAGGCCGTCTCCACAAAGGAGGTCGTCGAGTCCATAATCAAGACGCACCTGATCAGAGACATAATGGGCAACGCGAAGAAATACGCCACTCAGTCTTTCAAATGCAAGAAGTGCGGAATCACACTGCGCAGACCCCCGCTCTCTTGGTCATGCCCAAACTGCGGCGGAGAAGTGAGGGGGACTCTTACGCGCGCCTCGGTCGAGAAGTACCTATCGATAGCCCAGAGGCTCGCTCGCGAATACGAGGTTGATCCGTACCTCAGGAGCAGGCTCGACATGATGCAAAGGGAACTCGACCAACTATTCCATGGCCCTAGGAACAACGACCAGACGGAGCTCACCGACTACTTCAAGCCGGCGCTAGCGGAAGGAATAAGCCGGTGAGTCGTGGAACGAATACCTGACGGTCTGGAAGTCCCTTCTGAGTTCCTTCGTCCTCGCGACCACCTCGCGCTTCTTCTCTCCTGTCAGCGCCAGGTGCAGGACCTCGGCGACCTCTCTCATCTCCCCCCTCCCCATCCCGAGTCTCGTCAGTTCGGCCACGCCGAGTCGTATGCCGCCAGGGTTGGTGAAGTGCCGGCCCGCTTTCAAGTCTCCTGGTATCAACTGCCTGTTGGCGATTATGTTCTGGCTCTCGAGCAACTTCTCGATGACGCCTCCATCAGAATACTTGGTGACGTCGACCGCCACCTGATGAGACTTGGTGTATCCGTTCTTCTCTCCTAGAACGTTCTCTCCCAACGCGGCCAACTCTTGGGCTAACGCCTGCGCGTTCCTGACCACATCTCGCGCATACTTCCTCCCGAACTGAAGATATTCAGCGAAAGCCAACGCCTTGCCGGCGACGCTGTGAAGGTGATGATTGCTCGTCGTCCCTGGGAACACAGCCTTCTTCAGCTGGTCTGCGAAGACCCCGCTGGACACAACGGCACCGCCTTGTGGCCCAAAGAGCGTCTTGTGGGTGCTGAACGTCATGACCTGAGCGCCTTCTCTAAGAGGGTCCTGAAACATCCCACCCGCGACCAGACCGACGACGTGGGCAGCATCATAGCAGACCACTCCCCCATTCCCCTTGACCGTGTCGGCCAGTTCCTTTACTGGATGAGGGAACAGGAACAGGCTTGCTCCGAACATGGCGATTTTGAGCGACTTGATTCCGTCGAGTTTCTTCTTGGTCGCATCGACGTCTATATTCATCTCATCCTTGTCGAAAACGTAATACTCGATTTCCAGGGAGTGGACGAGACCAGCCGAACCCGAGAAATCTCTCTTCCCATGTGAGATGTGACCGCCGTTAGGGATGGACAGAGCGGTCATGGTGTCCCCAGGTTGGCTGAACGCCGAGTAGACCGCGAGGTTTGCTACCACTCCGGATATCGGCCTTACGTCTATGAACTCCGCCTTGAACAGCTTCTTCCCCAGATCGATTGCCTGCAACTCGATCTGATCGATGAACCTACAGCCCGCGTAGACCCGCTCCCCTGGCCACCCTTCGGCATACCTGTGACCCAAGTCAGAAGAAAGCACGTCTCTGACAGGCTTCGAAGCGACGTTCTCGCTTGCTATCATTGGCAGACTCTGGGCGAACCACTTCTCATGCGCCCTCACCTTCGACAAGACCGACTTGAACTCAGAGTCGTAGGATGGCATGAGTTACGAAAAGGAATGTCAATAATTATAGCTTTCAGAAATGAATGCGTTATCCTTAAGAATGGAGAGGACTCAATGGCGACTACATGAGTGGCAAGGACAACGCGCCAATGCCGGCATCGAGCGCAGGTCTACTGACGTTCTTCAACGAGGAGACCGAGGGCGTGAAGATAAGGCCGGAAATAATTTTGATTGGCGCCATAGGGCTAGTCGCCGCGTCGATTGTCATCAACGTCGTCTACTAGTGGCAGAGGTCCTGAAAAGGAATCGGCTACCGAGGCCCTCGCGAGCCGCTATAGGCACCTCTTCGTCCTCCCTTCTACGGGCCTCCTGCTGACCTACGCGGGAATCATCACTCTCCTTCTCTGCTTGATCTCGGACTGGACTTCGCTCGCTACCATCTTCGTCCTCTCCTTCAGCACATTCGCGCTTTCAACACTCATACTGTCCAGCGCTCTGAA
>JASIEW010000121.1 GCA_030045755.1 Nitrososphaerales archaeon | reverse complement strand
ATTCTACATGCCGATGGTCCCGGAGTTCCCTGCGCTCATGCTGGCTACGGTCAGGCTGGGCGCGAAATTCACCGTGATCTTCTCCGGTTTCAGCTCGGAGTCCCTGGGGGAGAGGCTCGAGGATTCGGGCGCGAAGGTCCTCTTCACGTCCGACGGCGCGTGGAGGAGGGGGTCTGTCATACCCTTGAAGAAGATCGCGGACGAGGCGGTCAAGCTGGCCCCGTCCGTGGAGTCGGTAATAGTCCTGAGGAGAACCGGCACCGAGGTCTCGATGGCGCGGGGGCGAGACGCCTACTTCGGCGACCTGATGGAGTCGGTGAAGAAGGGGGCCGAGGTCGAGCCAGTGAAGCTGGCTTCGGAGGACCCGATGTTCATCCTCCACACATCAGGGACTACGGGGAAGCCGAAGGGCCAGGTCCACGACACGGGAGGATATCTCACGCTTCTCCACGCGACGATGTGCTGGGTCTTTGACATCAAGGACTCCGACACGTACTGGTGCACAGCGGACATAGGCTGGATAACCGGGCACTCCTACGTTGTCTTCGGCCCTCTTCTGGAGGGGGCGACCACCCTGATGTACGAGGGTGCGCTGGAATATCCGAAGCCGGACAGGTGGGCGTCGATAATCGAGAGGAACAGGGTGTCCGTGCTCTACACGTCCCCGACTGCGATAAGGGCATTCATGAAGTCAGGGGACTCGTGGGTCGACGGGCATGACACCTCCTCGGTCAGGCTCATGCACTCGGTGGGCGAGCCGATCAACCCCGAGGCGTTCAGGTGGATGCACAGGCATGTGGGGAGGGAGACGGTGCCGTTTGGGAGCACATGGTGGATGACGGAGACCGGCGGCGTCATCGTCTCGATCCTGCCCGGCAGGCTGATGGTCGCGATGAAGCCCGGGACCAACGGGTTCCCGATTCCTGGCGTGAGGGTGGACGTCGTCGACGAGCAGGGGAACCCCTGCGAGGCCCTGGAGCGGGGGCTGCTGGTGATCAGGACTCCCTGGCCGGGGATGCCCCTGACCATCCACAAGGACCCGAAGAGATACAGGGAGGTCTACTGGTCGAGGTTCCCGGGCTCGTTCTACGCGGGAGACTACGCGGTGCGCGACAGGGAAGGCTACATCTGGGTCCTCGGAAGAGCCGACGAAGTGATCAAGGTCGCAGGGCACAGGCTGGGCACCTACGAAGTCGAGTCTGCGCTCGTCCAGCACCCCGCTGTCGCGGAGGCGGCCGTGGTCGGGGTCCCGGACGCCGTGAAGGGCGAGGTCCCGGTCGCGTTCGTCATCCTGAAGGCGGGAGTGGCAGGGAACGATGCCCTCAAGCGGGAGTTGATGCAGGTGGTCCGGGACAGGGTCGGCCCCATAGCGGGACTGGGAGGGATCTATCTGGTGTCCAAGCTTCCCAAGACGAGGAGCGCCAAGATCATGAGGAGAGTCGTGAAGGCTGTGGCGGCCGGAGCGAGCCCAGGAGACCTAAGCGCGCTCGAAGACGAAGCATCGGTCGAGGAAGTGCGGCGAGCGTACGGCGAGCTCAGGAGAGAGATTGTGGATCAGCCCGCCGCCGAGGGCGGAGACTGACTGCCGAAAGAGCCCGTCTCTGGCTCAGAGATGAACCAGTTCGCGCCACGCGTGTCCGCACCCGTCGCACCTGTAGTATGTCGTCTTGATTATGCGGGTAAGGGCCGTGCGTTCCTTCAGGACGTTGAGGCTGCCGCAGTTCGGACAGATCTCGACCAAGGAATGTGTCTGCGAGCCGAGGACGGATTTAACCGAAGTCTGGTCTTTGCCCATGGCGTGCCCAGGGGGGCGTGAAAGTGGGCCCGCCCCCACGGAGCCGGAGTCAGTCCTCAGAAAAACAAAAATACTAAGAGACGAGAAGCAATCTGTCTTTGTCTTCTGAGCCACCCTCCGAGCAGCCAAAGGAACAGCCCAAGGAGCAGCCGGTCAAGGTCTTCGCCGGTGCGGTCTACGAGTGCGTAAGATGTGGGACGAGGACGACCCAGGACGAGCTCTCGAAGCTGCCGGAAGTCAAGTGCATCTGCGGCTACAGGGTCTTCAGGAAGGCCAGGCCGGCCGTGGTCAAGCAGATCAAGGCAGTGTAGCAAGGGACGGAAGTTCGGCAGTTGTCTATCAACGCCTGCGCCTTTGTCTAATTTAATTATGGCTCTCTGAGCCGCTGGCACAACCCGATTTGTATCTCATGCAGAGTAAGAACAGGGCCGCGATTCTCGGATACGGGGCGTACATCCCGTACTATCGACTTCCCACGACTGAGATAGCGAGAGTCTGGAAGGGAGGAGGCTCGGGGCCGAACGTCGAAAAGGCGGTCGCATCGATGGACGAAGACACTGTCACAATGGCAATAGAAGCCTCAAGACGGGCGATGGAGATGTCAGGGCTGAACTCCCTCGGTGCCGTCTTCGTGGGGACGGAGTCGAAGCCATACGCGGTCAAGCCGACGAGCACCATAGTCGCCCAGGCGCTTGGACAGCACCACACCCTGGCGGCAGACCTGGAGTTCGCATGCAAGGCAGGGACTGAGGCGATCCAGGTGATAACGGGCCTGGTGGGTTCGGGCATGATAAACGCAGGGATGGCCATAGGCATGGACACCGCGCAAGGAAGGCCCGGAGACGACCTCGAGTATACGGCCGCGAGCGGAGGCGCAGCCTACGTCATCGGCGGCAAGGGGGACGGGGCGATCGCAGTCATCGACTGCAGCACCTCGTTCGTCTCCGACACCGGCGACTTTTGGAGGAGGGCTCACGAGAAGTATCCGAGGCACCTGTCACGGTTCACGGGGGAGCCTGCGTACTTCTATCACATCGAGAACGCGGTGAAGACTCTCTTTGAAGAGACCGGGCACAAGCCGAGCGACTTCACTTATGCGGTCTTCCATCAACCTAACCCAAGGTTCCCCGTCGAGGTGGCGACGCGGCTCGGGTTCACGATGGACCAGATCAAGACGGGGCTGCTCAACCCGATGATAGGAAACACCTATGCAGGCAGCTCCCCGATCGCGCTCGCCGCTGTCCTCGACGAAGCGAAGCCGGGCGACAAGATCCTGCTGGCCAGCTTCGGCTCCGGCGCAGGCTCGGACGCCTTCTGCCTAGACGTGAAAGAGGGGATCGTGAAGAAGCGCCGCAACAACGTCACGGTGAAGTCCATGCTCCAGAGGGGGTCGAAGATCGACTACTCGACCTACTCGAAGTTCAGGGACAAATACCACATGTAGGGGATGCGATGGCACGCTCGAAGGCTTACGTAGCCTCAGTGGGTTTTACAAATGTGGGAGACCACTGGGAGAAGTCCATCCTAGACCTGGCGGTCGAGGCGTCGACGACGGCCCTGAAGGGCGCACCTAAGGTCAAGCCGGAGCTTGTCACGGTGGGCAACATGTTCAGCGCGGTCGGCGCATCTCAGGAGCATCTCGGAGCCATGGTGGCCAGCGCCCTCGGTCTGAAAGGGGTGCCAGCCTTCAAGGTCGAAGCGGCCTGCTGCTCAGGCGGCAGCGCCTTCAACGTGGCTTACTCTCTGGTCAAGTCTGGCGCGGTGGGGTCCGCGCTCGTCGTCGGGGTCGAAAAGATGAGAGACTTGGAGCCCGAGGAGGCGTCGCAGGCCCTGGCGATGGCCGAGTCGGCAGAGTACACGCAGTTCGTGGGTGCGTCCTTCGCCGCCCTGAACGGGCTGCTCGCTCGGTACTACATGGAGCGGACCGGCGTCACCCGAGACGAGTTGAGCTCGATACCCGTGCTGGACCACGCGAACGCGGTGACCGCGGAGCATGCCCAGTTCAGGAAGGCCATCACCCCTGAAGTTGTCAGCAGGTCTGGCATGGTCGCCGACCCGTTGCGGCTCTTCGACTGCGCTCCAGTTGGCGACGGTGCCGCAGCCGCCCTTCTCGTGGGAGACGCGTCCGCCGCGGGCGCGAAGAAGAAGATGGTCGAAGTGCTCGGAGGGGGCATCTCGACGAGCGAGTTCAGCATCTACGAAAGGAAGGACATGCTCGACTTTGCCGCCACCCATGAGGCTTTCGGGGCGGCCACCGAGCAGGCAGGAGTCTCACCCAAGAAAGTGGACCTGCTGGAGATCCACGATGCGTTCTCGGTCGTGGGCGCCTTGTCCCTCGAGGCCATGGGCTACTCAAAGCGGGGGATGGGCTCGAAAGACGCCAAGGAAGGCAAGTTCGGCCTGAAGTCTGACATGCCGATTAACACCTTCGGAGGACTGAAGGCCAGGGGCCACCCCGTCGGGGCGACGGGCATGTACCAGATAGCGGAGGC
>JASIEW010000120.1 GCA_030045755.1 Nitrososphaerales archaeon | reverse complement strand
GTCTTCGCGAACCTGATTGGGACCCTGATCTCGTAGCCCAAACGGGACAGCGTCAGCTCCTGATGGAACGTATTGGAGTTCTGAGCGGACAGGACGAACTCGTACTTCATCCCTCCCTCGCACTCTTGGATGGACCTCGCCTCGTACATGCCGTCCACCAGATTCACTCGGACGACCCTCTCTGCTATCGGAATGGGGTCGTTAGCCAGGTACGCCTCTAAGCTCTTCAGGGCCTTGTCACGCTCGCTCTCCGCAGTCTTCCTCTGTTTCTCAACCAGCTCTCTGGTCCTTTGCTCGAGCTTGTCTCTCGCCTGCTGCTTCGCGGTCTCCAGGAACTCTCCGAGCTGCGTTGAAAGCTCCCTCACCGGGCTCTCCGGCTCCTCCTTCATGGACGAGATGAGGCTCGAGATCTCCTCGACCTTGCTGTCCAGCTTGTTGAGCTCGAGCTCTAGCTCCTTCTCGGCCGCCGTTGCCTCTTCTTCGCTCTCCTTCGCGTGCTCGCTGTATTTTACGGCGTCGAAAAGATGGGTGACTGTCTGCCTCAGGGAAGCCGCAGGTTCCATCTGAGAGGGAAGGTCGCGTTTCGTCCTATAACTGTTCCCGAAGACCAATGCTGAACGGAGATATACTCAGCAGGGCATTGGACGAAGCGTCGCTTGAGCGGCAGCGAGAAGCGGACCGAAGAACTGTTAGATAGAATTGTTCTAGAAATCAAGGCCCTAGCCCTGCTTCACGGCTCAGACGAGGAACTGAGGGCCAGGCTCCGTCAGAAGATCATCGATTCGCAAGACGACAGCATAAGGAGATTCACCCAAGCGCTTCAATCCAGACCGAGGCAGAACTCGATGCACCTGTTCCTGATAGCTTTCGGCGAAATCCTGTTCGCATCATTGCTGGTCCTAGCGGGGACGGTCGCGCTGATCCCATCTCTGTTGGGGGTGAATACGCCCGCGGGCCTGACCCAGTTCTTCGCAGAGAGAGCGGGGGCCGCCATAGGCTCCTCGCCTCTCGCACAGTACATCTCGTTCCTGGAGTTCGTCGTCGGCGCCCTCTTGGTACTCTCGGCGTTGTACACCCTCAGACAGGCCGCCCTGAACCTAAAGGAAGCTGGCCTGTCCGTCAGGTCGGGCGAGGGTTAGTGCAGCCCGGGAGTCCCAAGGTCAGGGCCGTCGCTCTGGCATTGAAGGTTGCAGGCCTTGCGGCAGGAGTGGTGTCCATACTACTGGCTGCAGGTCTCGCCTTCTACGAACTGAGCCATCTGGCCGGAGGCTCCGCCATCGGCGTGGACGACGTCGTGGCTGTCGTCGCGATTGTATCGCTCGCGTTGGGAGGCGCCGCGCTCGTGGCTCAGCTTCCTGATTCGATGAGGGCCAGATTCAGGCGGCTGCCCCAGGTTGCCCAGCGGAAGCCCGTCTACGGGTTCGTCACCATGCTCGCCGTCGGAATCGGGGCGACGCTAGGGTCGCCTCTGTTCATCCTCATCCCGTTGAACGTCGAACAGTACGAAGTCGTTTCTCTCTTGTCGCTCGTTTTCGCGACGGGGCTCTCGGTCGCAATGGCGAAAGTCTACGCGGACCTCGGCAAGGAGTCGAAGCTCCTGGGGGGTAGCGTCGTGGGCGGCCCATCCTTTCCGCGCGCGGCAAGCGGGCCGCGAAGCGTGCGGTACTTTGTCTCACGCGTGTCAATGTGGATCGCGAACACGGCTCTCGCAGCCTACACGAAGATCGTTTTCCTGATTTTCGACTTCATTTTCATGCCGCAGATTCTCGCAGCCTCAGGTTTCAGTCCGGGCGCGAGCACTGTCATAACTTGGGGGATAGCCGCGGGCTTCGTCGGCTGGACTATCGTGAACATCTTCTTCGAGCAGAGGTACCTCAAGGCCCTTGGCGGCATCCAGATCATTCTCACGGCTGCGCTGATCGTCATGATGGTCTATCACGCGGCCCTGCTGGGGAGCACCAGTGGCTGGAACTTCGACGGATTCCTCGCTGTTCCGGGCAGCCTCACATGGGTGCCCGCGCTCATAATCAACACAGGCTACCTGTATCTTCTCTTCTTCGGATTCCAGGAGATCCAGGTCATGGAACGAGACAGCGTCGAAAGGTCTTCAATCCCGATCGTATCCTGGATCAAGAGGGGCTACACGGTCGGCAAGACAGCCTACTTTGAGGCGGCCATGATACTGAGCGTCGTCATCGCCGCGTCGATCAACATCCTTTACGCCCTCTCGGTCTACTCGGCGGGGCACAGCCTGCCCAACCTCCAGGCCTCCTGCGCCACCTCGTCATGCATCCCGGCTCTGTACGTCGCGCAAAACCTTCTCGGCGGGGGCCAGGCGCTCCTCATCGGAGCGGCCTTCCTGATCGCCACCGCGACCACCTTCATCCCGGCCTTTCTCGCCGCAGCGAGACACCTTTCGGCCCTGGGCGAAGATGGCTACATGCCGATGTCCTTGGCCGGCCTGTCCTGGGTCTTCACCCTGGTCGCAATACTTCTTTTGGCGTTCGGTAACGAGAACTTCCTGGTGGACATAACGGACGTCATGGTGCTCATCAGCCTGGGAATCATAGCCTTCTCCGGACTCTCTCGAAATCTTGGGATTCGCGCTGGGAGCAGGACGCTGGCCCTCTTCGTCGGTCTCGGCTGCTTTCTGTTTGGCGGCGCGGTGTACTTCGTTCCGGGGGGCGCGTCAGTCGTCGTCTTCGGGTCCATAGCCATACTCTTCGCTTACGTGATATTCGACATCATAGAGCTGGGAACCCTGGGCGCCCAGCTGTTCCTCTCTGTCTTCGGCTTCGTATGCCTGTTCGCACTGCTGCTCTTCGGTCCTTCGGTCTACGCGAGCGGCATCCTGTTATCATTGACTGACATGGTCGGCCTCAATGCGACCGGGCTTCTGATGGTCGGGCTACTGGTCTCCTCCATCCTCCTGGTCGTCAACGTCTTCGTGGACGTGAGCATGCTGCGAAGGACTTCAGCAGGTCTCGAGTAGATTCACTGGCGCAGCATCCTGCGCGGATGAGCACAGTTCCAGACGCCTTCCGGACCGCCGCAGATTCATCTCGCGCATCTTAAGGGGACGGACAAAGTGGCCCGTTCCCGTTGACCGAAGATGGCGGCGAAGGGGGACAGCCCCCACCACGCACTCTTCGCAGGGTCATCACAGTCCGACACGCGGTCGCCCTCTATGTGAGTTCGGTCCTGGGTGCTGGCATCCTCGTGATACCCGGCCTTGCCGCGAGGGTCGCCGGCGCTGGTTCCCTCTTT
This sequence comes from Nitrososphaerales archaeon, assembly GCA_030045755.1. The sequence goes on along the minus strand of JASIEW010000120.1, from coordinate 1,199 downwards.
GCATGGATTCTCCTCTCGGTCGCCAGCTATCCGTTCGCCTACACGTTCTCGCGCCTTTCGACTCTGCGGCCCGAGTCCGGCGGCATCTACTCGTTCTCCAAGAACGCCTTCGGGCACAGCATCAGCACGATGACGTCGTGGCTCTTCGTCGCGTGGGTCGTAATGGGCGCCCCTGCGATTACACTGGCGGCCGGCTCCTACCTCGCCTTCGCCTTCCCGATCTCTGGTCCTGAGGTGTTCCTCGTGGCCGCCGGGATCGTCATTCTGGCCTACGCAATCAATCTCCGGGGCATCAGACTCAGCGGAAGGGTCCAACTGACGATGGTAGCGATAATGCTGGCGATCCTCGTCGCGTCGGTCGTCGCCTCGAGCCCTGACATCAAGGTCTCCAATTTCACACCCCTCTTCCCATCGGGACTGGCATCAGTCGGAGTCGCCGCGGCGCTCATCGTCTGGTCCTACTTCGGATACGAGAACGTTTCAAACATAGCCGAGGAGTTCGAAAACCCTGAGAGGGACTTCGGCCGCAGCGTGACCATCAGCGTGGCGCTGATCAGCGTCCTCTACGTCGCGATAGCCGCGACCGTCGTTGGCACGGGCGCCTACACGGCGGGCACAGGAGTGACCCCCTTCGCAGAGATGATGTCAAGGATATTCGGCTCGTACGGAGGAATCGCCGTCTCGCTGTTCGCGGTGGTCGTCATATTCTCCACGGTCAACGCCTACACAACCGGGATGGCCAGGGTAGTTTACGCAGCGGCCAAGGATGGAAGCCTCCCTCGTTTCCTCGCCACTGTCGACCCGAAGACGGGAGCGCCTCGCCGCGCGCTCGTCGCCCTGTTTCTCCTGATCATGCTCAGCCTTTCGGCGTTCTACCTTCTGGGAGTCGACCTCCAGTCGGCCTTTCTCGCGACTAGCGGGGCCGCCATCCTGACCTACGTGGTGGGCTCGGCTTCGGGGGTCAAGCTCCTTCCGGCGCGCGGAGTCAGGAAACTGTTACCGTGGGTTTCGCTCGCCGTGTCGGTCGCCATTCTCCCGTTCATAGGCTACCTTCTCGGATTGAGTCTCATCGTAGCGGCCGCGGGTCTGGCCTACGGTTACGCCACCAGGGGCTAGCGGCAGTACAACAATCTGAAGTCACTGCCTTATGATGCCTTCAGTCTTCCCGCGCAGCACCTCTTCGCCGTTCTGATTGCGAC
>JASIEW010000119.1 GCA_030045755.1 Nitrososphaerales archaeon | reverse complement strand
TCGTTCTCCGCTATAACATCGCTGGTGCTTCGGGCGTCGCAGGACGGAAGTTCGTCTGGGACATTGGCCCTCCCTCAGTCGACTTTGGCATGCGGCGACGGCATGTTGAGCTTGCGCGCTTCCGGCGAGGCCGTCAACAGGACATATCCGTTCGCGTGCAGCTTCGACCTCCAAATCCCAGGCGGTCTCGAGACTGTCTCCTTCGACTGCAATTCGTCTACGCTGTCGGCTAGGGTCTCCTGAGGATGCCCGCATCTTCCATATCCTCCATCATGACCTGGGGGGCCTACCTCGGTGCTATGCTCACACTTACCGCCTTTCTCGCTCCCGCCGCTTTGGGCACTCTCGGCGATATGCGGGATTACGCGGCCGCTTCGACGGTCGACAGCATCCGCGTGTTGATCGACGCTCTCCGCCCGGGAGACTCGGTCTACTTGACCTTCGCACAGTCAGGCAACAGATTCTCGGTGCTGATGTCAGGGCACAGCGTGGGCTACGACCTAGACAACTCGACCACCTACGTTCCTTGCAGGTGGAAGCTCGAGACTGCGGTCCTCTATCCTTCGAGGGAGTATCTGCTCACCCTCGTGAACGGAACCGTCGGGGTGTCGACAGTCGGCGGAAGTTGAAACGTTCATCGACGTGGCAATCGCGTATGCCGTGGTCATATCCCTTTTCGTCTTGGCACTCCTTCTGCTGCTGTCTCGCGTGGGGTCGCGATGAGGTTCGTAGACATTGCGGTCGCAGGAGCGATAGGGCTGTCGAGCATCGCAGTGATGGTCGCCCTCTCGCCGCAACCAAACGCGACTATGTCCCAGCAGTTCCTGGAAGAGGCCAGCCTGAGGAATGCGCTGCTCCAATACGTGAGCGGACGCGGCCTCCCGTGGCTACAGGAGGCGTCCGACCGGCAAATCTGTTCGAGCGTTGCCGCCGCGTCGAACTCGACCTTTTCGATGTCCGCAACGATCGGAACCGTTCCCTGCGGCCCCGTGCCGCAGGGCGTCCACGCAACGTTAACCATCCTTCTGCCTTCCAGGCAGGTGGTCCTTGAGGCATGGTACAGCGCACAGGCGTAGGCGCTACCATTGCCGCCGCCACCCTCTTCTCAATACTTCTCTTCTCGAGTTTGATTCTGCTTTCTGCATCGGCGAACCAAGAGATGCTCGCCTCCGAGGCCAACGAGGTCGGTCTACTCAACGACGTCGCCCAGATATCAGCCGCTACCTATGGGCTGCATCTGCTGGACCAGATGCAGGGACTGCTCGGTTCCAGGGCCTGGCAGTGTTCTAGCGTCATGAGCTCGGTCCCCGAAGCGGTCTCCTCCTTCGTCGGGTCCGACAATCAAGTCCAGGGCTCGATTCAAGGCAACGCCATGCTGGAGCAGGGGACTCGCCTGGTCGACGACAATCCGATGGACTATCCGTTCAACGGATCGGAGCCTGGGTACGCTACCATAGAATTGAACCTGCAGACATCGGAGACGGGCGCGGGCGGAGTCTCGTACCACGCGCAGCAGCACGAAGTCTTGAGCCTTCCCGCCCTTCTGTCCAGTTCGGTCTCCCTTTGCGAGTCTGCCTTTCCGGCCGTCATGGCCTACCTCTCGAACTCCGCGACGGACTGCGAAGAGAAACTGATGAAACCTGAGGTCTCTGACGCGGTCGCCCCCTTGGAAGAGGAGGCGTCATCACTAGGCCTGCGACTGACGATTTCGTCCTCGCTGAGCAAGGGCCCCGAATGCTTACTCAGGGTCACCGCGGCTGTCTCGCAGGGCGACGTCCATGGCCCGGAGGGGACCTTCACCGTGCGAGTCGAGCAAGAGGAAGAACTGAGCATCCAGCCACTGAACTCGTGAGCGCGGGCGCGAAGATTTCCCTGTACTGTTCCCTCACAGTGTATTCGGCGGTTTCCCCGCACTCGGCGACATCCCTTTGAGTTATCCTCCTCTCTCTTCGATCGCGCTTTACGAGGAGTTGCTCCGCCGCGTAGACGGCCGTTGCGGCTAGGGCCGAGGGCCTGTGCCCAGCCTTCACGCATTCGTCTATCTGGGAGACCACCTGGCCTGCCAGACTCCGCAACTCCATAAGGTAGGCACTGGTCTTCACCCCTTCCCTCTCGAGTTGCCCTACCACCCTCGCGTTTTGGGAGAGCTTTGCGATTATCTTGGCTAGGCAGTCCTCGGGCCTCCTTGCGCGGACCTTGACCTGGGAGTCGAGCGAAAGCTGAATCAACGACCGCATCTTCACCCTCCTTCCCAGCGATGTGTGAGCCTCAAGGATTTCTCTTGTGCTGACCGAAGTCACGCCCGCCATCTTGCACGCGGAGTCGAGGGCGTACGCAGATATCGCAGCCAAGGTCACGCCGCGACTCCTCGCCCTGAAAGGTAGGAGCCTTCTTGCCAAGACGTTCGCTTGCGCCATCGCAAACTTCGGAACGGAGAGCCTCTCCCCAACTCTCTCAATGATCCTGGCGCACTCGGCGGCTGCGTCGTCTCTCCCTGCGCTGTCGGATATCACTTTGAGATACGCATAGGTCGAGTTGGTTTTGGAGAAACCCTTCGAGCTCCTCTCCCTGGCGGTACGCGAAATCGAACCGAGATAGCTGCCGAGCGCCTGTTTGCCGAAGGAGGGACTGGTTGTGCCTCCGAAGCCCGACGTTTCGAGGACCTCCTTGCCGGCTACGACCCCGCAGTGGGGACAGACCAATTCGTCTTCGAGGTCCACGAGACTTGTCTGACAGTCTCCGCACAGAGCATCTGAATGCAAGGATTGCATGACTTCCGAGGCGCGGCATCGGGATTTCTTCGAGGAGTGACACGGTCGTTCGGTGGGGGTGGTTCCCCTGTCGTGACGGCAGTTGCGGATGTCGCAGGGGGAGAGAGGGGTCCCGCGAGCGCAGAAACCTTCAAGTCAGTTGTCGAACGAGGCGCGGAGAGACGAATTGGAAGAAGTCAAGGACTTCGACGTTAGGACGGATTCGACTCGCAAACTGGTCCGTCAGATGAAGGCGTCGGGTGGTTTCACCGCGAAGAAGCTGGGAGTCTCGGTCGAAATCATGCGTAAGATGTTGGACGACGAGCGGTCGCTCAACTTCCTGTCGTTCCCCGCCGACCTGGTGGCTACCGGTACGAGGGGCATAATCAGAGACATGGTCAAGAAGAAGTGGTTCGACGTAATCGTAACTACCTGCGGAACGCTCGACCACGACATCGCGCGCAGCTTCGCCGCATACGC
>JASIEW010000015.1 GCA_030045755.1 Nitrososphaerales archaeon | reverse complement strand
CTCTTCTACAACAACGACCAGCACCAGTTTGATGCCGTCCACGACGACCATCACTACCACTTCTGTCGAGACCAGCTCCACGAGTACGATAACCCACACCAGCTTTACCACTAGCACTTCTACGATATCCTCGACGACGACGGTCACGACTACCTACACCGTCTCAGGAACCACCACGGTCTCGACGACCAGTTACTACACAACAAGCACATCGACGATTACCAAGACGATCCGCTCCACGAGCACGATCACTTCCCCAGTCAAGACGTCCACGATAACCACGACCTCGCCCGAGACCAGCACGACGACCACGACCGACACAATCTACACGACCAGCACCACGACCATCCCGTCGACCATCACCACCACCAGTTCCACTACGAGGTCTTCCACCAGCACCACGACGTCATCCGGCACGAAGACGAGCACCAGTACGGTGACCACGACGGTCACATCGACGACCCTTAGCACGCGGACTTCGACTAAGACGTCGACTTCCTCTGGGACCACGACTTCGTCGACCACCACCACCACGACATCTGCGGCGGCACCCCATCACACGAGTACCATCAGCAGCACAACCACTGTCTCAACGACATCGACGGTCACCACGACCTTGGCCGTGTCCACATCCTCCTCCACCAACACCAAGACGAGCACGACAACAGGTACGACCACAGTCTCCTTGACCACCACCATCACCACGTCCTATCCGGTGAGCAGCTCGACGACGACAATCACGACGACCACCTCGACGACCACCACCACGACCATCCCGTCGACCACAACGATTACCTCGCGGTCCGTGAGTTCGACCACCATCACTACGACCAGCACAAGCCTCACCACCTCCACCACGACGCGAACCACCACCACGACCACGACGCTCACGACCACTCTGTAGTGGCACCTGTCCAACTGAGTCACCAACCTGCAACCAAGTTCTCACGTCTAAGATGACTCCATCCGGCATCTGCGCGCAGTCGCATCTCCGTCGCAGGGCGTTTGGTCCTTACCCTGTCTCTCGGCCTTGTGAAACTCGAATCAGGATTCCGTCTGTGGAAGGTTTAAGACCAAGGCAGAGGCAAGAATTGCAGAGGAAGAGTAAGGAGTGTCCAGCGGTCCCGGCGGGGGAGGCAGTAACGAGTCCGAGTCTAACACCTCCGACAAGGATCAGAAGAAGCTGGCTGAAAAGCAGCGCAAGGAGGAGGAAGCGAAACAACGGGAGTTGGAAAGACAAGCCGTCGAGGACGAGAAGAGGCGGAAAAAAGAGCAAGAAGAGCGCAGGCGGATCGAGGAAAGGGACCTCAGAGAGAAACAGAGGACCGCCCACGAAGAGGAGGTCAAGAAGGCAAGGGAGGCTGAAGATGCAGCGAGGAAGAGCAAGAGGTTAGAGGAGCAGAAACTGAAGGAAGAAGAGCGCCTAAAGAAGGAAGAGGAGATTAGGGCGAGGCAGGAAGCCGCCGTCAAGAGGAAAGAGGATGAGATTCAGAGGAAGGAGATAGAGCGAAGAGCGGCAGAAGAGGAAAGGGCTAGAAAGAAGCTGGACGAAGACTCATCAAGGCAGGGTATCTCGGGCTCAGTCTCACAGTCGAAGTCTTCCTCGGACGAAGACAAGAAGCGGCTCGAGGAGATTGCTTCCGTCCTAAGCAAGGTCACGGTCAGGTACCCGGTCATAGGCACGCCGCTTCCTCCTACCTGGAAGTCGGTGGAGAAGTACCCGGTCAACAGCCCCTTCGCCTATGCAGTCGTGGCCCAGAGCCCTCTGGGCGCCAAGAGGTACTTCCTTGACGAGGTGCCGCTGAACAAGGTAGAGGCGGGAATCTATTCGTATCTCCTAGACGCGCTGGAAAACGAGCTGACGGTGCCAAGGAGCGAGGTCAATCCTCGTCAGTACTTCGCGGATCAAGCGCGCAGGATACTTCTGAAGTATTCTATCATCGTCCCATCCACGTCGTGGGCCAAGATCATCTACTTCGCAGAGAGGGACCTGGTAGGATTCGGAGTCATCGACGGCCTCATGCGCGACCCCAACATCGAGGACATCTCGCTCGACGCGGTGGGCAAACCGATCTTCGTGTACCACAAGAGCCACGAGAGTCTCGAGACTAACGTGACCCTCAACGACGACGAGACTTTGGACAACATGGTGACGCGCCTCTCTCACATGGCAGGCAAGCACGTGTCGACCGCCTTCCCGATAGTCCAGGGGACGCTGCCAGGAAGGCACAGGCTGGTCGCAACGTTCAGGCGTGAAATATCTCCGCTGGGGAGCACCGCCACCATCAGGAAGTTCAGAGAAGACCCGTTGACCATCATCGACATGCTCAACCTGAACGTGCTCGACCACAGGATGGCTGCCTACATCTGGCTGATGATGCAGAACAGGGCGACCGCCATAGTGGTGGGAGCAACAGGAGCAGGAAAGACGACGCTCCTCAATGCTCTGCTCACGCTCACCAGACTAAACACCAAGGTGGTGACCATCGAGGAAGTGCAGGAGATCAACATCTCACACCAGAACTGGGCCTCCTTGGTCTCAAGAGAGAGCTACGCGGCAACGGAGGAGAAGGCGGGGGCCGTGGACTTGTTCACGCTAGTAAAGGCCGCGATGCGTATGAGACCGGACATACTCGTAGTGGGAGAGATCCGGGGTGAGGAGGCCTATGTCCTGTTCCAGGCCATCTCCACAGGCCACGGAGGAATCTGCACGCTTCACGCCGACGACACTTCTTCAGCCCTACAACGTCTGACATCGGCGCCGATGAACGTCCCTCCGGCCTTCGTCCCGTTCCTCGACCTGTCTATAGTGGTAAGGCGCCTCTCGGTCCCCACTCCAACTGGCGGCTTCAAGTCAATCAGAAGGATCCTGTCAATAGACGAAATCGCTACGGAGAAAGAGACCCATCCTGTGTTTACCTATATGCCCAACGGAGATACTTTCAAAGCA
>JASIEW010000118.1 GCA_030045755.1 Nitrososphaerales archaeon | reverse complement strand
GCCTCGTGGCTCCTGGGGAGCGTATAGATGGTGTCGTTCTCCTTCACCTGCCTGCCCAGAGTGGGCCCGTCGACCGAGATGGCAACCTTCTCGCCCTGCTTCGCGTCCTGGAGCGACTTTCCTTGGTCCTGAATCTGCAGGACGGTCCCTATCTCGTCTCCGTCCTTCGACATCAGCCTGACCTTCGGCTTGAGCACGCCCGCGGAGATCTCGACGCCGAAGACAGCCGGTCCGTTCCTCCTGAAGAAGGCGTTGGGGATGACCTTGAGCCTGCAGGGGCGGGTGAGGCTTGACAGAACGGCCCTCTCGTCGGCCTCGCGCTTCGAGGTAGCCCAGTTCACATAGTTGTCGATCACTTCATAGATGATGCCGGAGACGAAGACAGCGTTGTCCACCGCGTACTGTTTCGCTTCGGGGAGGACCTTCGAGTCGAACCCGAGCACCGCGCCGAGGTACGGGTCGTGCTCCGCGACAACGCTCGCCTCGACTATGTCGTTCTTCGATATCTCGCCGATGTCCGCCTGCCTGACCGGCACTCCCCTCTCCTCGAGCATCCTCAGGAGAGCTTCGAGGCCCCCGACGCTTCCCGCCCTGACTATCACCCCCATGTTGTCGGTCTTGACGACGACGTTGGTGAGCTCCTTCTCCATCTCGCCCTTGAGCGAGTCGTACTGTGCTGCCGAGTGGAACGACGCCACCGAGGTCCCTGCCACCACGCCGGACAGGTCTGGCGAGACGAGCTTGACTCCGGACGCGGCGTAGACTATGTCGACCGTCGTAAACCTGTCTCTCGGGTCGCGCATCTCGTCCAGAGGTTTGGGCATGAAGAGGGCCTTGACCCTGGACTTGAACACGCCGCCCTTCCTGACCAGGGCGATCGAGTCTCCGACCTTGAGGCTCCCCTCGGTGAGTATCACGTTGGCCGTCTCTCCGATTCCCGGCTCCTCCTGCATCTCGAGTATGATCCCTCGGCCGACATGAGACTCGCCGTGGACCTCTAGCTTGCCTTTCAGGAAGTGCTGAGACAGGCCGATGAGGGCTGTCAGAAGCTCTGGGATGCCCACGTGGTTCCTCGCCGAAATCGGGACTATGGCGACCTGCTGCCTGAAGTCCTTGACCCTATAGTAGGCGTCCGACTTGAAACCGAGGCGGGAGAGCCCGTCGACCACGTTGTAGAGGCGTTCCTCCAGCTCGTCGTTCCACTCAGGAGGCTGCTCCTCCAGGGCCCTCAGCAGCCCGGTGTCGCCGCCCTTCTTCCATCCCCGTATCATGTCGATCTTGTTGAGCGCGACCAGGAAAGGCACCTTCCTCTGCTTGAGGATGTCTATGCTCTCGAGGGTCTGGTTCTCAAGGCCCTTGAGGACGTCCACCACCACGATGGCGATGTCTGCCGCCGACCCGCCGCGGAGCCTGAGGTTGGAAAAGACCGCGTGCCCCGGCGTGTCAATCATCAGGAGGCCGGGAACCTGGAGGCCTTCGCCGGAGTCTCCGAGGAGGGGCCCGCAGATTTTCTTCAGCGTGTCGAACGGGAAGAAGCTCGCGCCTATCTCTTGGGTTATGCCTCCGATCTCGCGCGCCTGGACCGCTGTCCCTCTAAGAACATCGAGCAGCGTCGTCTTGCCAGCGTCGACGTGCCCCAGCACGACCACCACTGGCTGCCTCAGTCTTTGCTTGGGTTCTGACACTCCCTTCACACATCCTTATCGTCCGTTCACCCGCTCTGTTTGAAGAATGCGTTCCGCTCGTTCAAGAAACTGTCCGCGGAATCCGATGCGTGGATGACGTTGTCGGTCAGGCCCAGGCCGAAGTCTCCCCTGATCGTCCCGGGCGCGGCTTCCCAGCTCTTGGTCGCTCCGACCAGCCTGCGGACCGTCGCAACCGCGTCCCGTCCTGACAGGACGACCCCGACGACCGGCCCTGAAGTTATGAACGCGACCAGTTCTCCGAAGAAGGGCTTGTCCTTGTGGACCGAATAGAACTCCTCCGCCTGAGGCTTCGTCATCGTCGTCATGAGCACCCTCTTGAGCACGAACCCCTTCGCCTCGAACCTGCCCAGCACCTGGCCGACCATGCCACGCTTCACAGTGTCGGGCTTGAGGACGATCAGCGTCTCCTCTGTCTGCGAGCTCATCGCTTCTTGTCGCGCCTGGCCCACTTCAGCTTGCGGGGGTCCCTGCCCAGTTTCAGCTCGTTGACCTTGCACTTGGATGAGCAGTAAGAGCGCGTGGAACCGTCGTTCCTTACGAAGAGGATGCCAGAACCGAGACGGACTTCTTTGCCACAGAATGCGCACCGCTTTGGAACATACATCTCAGGTCACCGCACCTCTTTCTGAAACGCCCTTCAGCCACGGGATATAAAGGGCTCTGTCAAGTTGACGGGTTCTCCAACGACCTCGCGATCAAAGTCGTCGGACGGAGTCGGGGACTCAGAAATCAGCACTAAGACAAGGCAGAGATTGTCAGTCTCCGTCGAGCCGGATTGCGCACTTGTCGACCGACTATGACAGCAATGCACCGGCGTGCATCGCCAGGATGACTGCGAGGCTGAGAGCCACAAGCCAGAGCGCCTTGAGCTTTCGTGCTTCTCGCTCTGTTTCTCTCAAGACGAGGACGTCCGACAGCCTGATCGGTCCTTTGACGTTCCTTGTCAGAATCCTCCCCTTCTC